>NZ_JBRBUA010000108.1:0-10963 GCF_052826345.1 Brevirhabdus sp.
GGAAGGCGTCCGAGGCGGTGTCGGTGGCGGCGAAGCGATAGAACCCCTGCGCCGACATGTAGATGCCGGTCATCAGCGACCCGGCGAGGAACAGCGCGAAAGACTGGGTGTAAAGCCCCCAGGCACCGATCGCAGCCCCCCCGGCGCCGCCCAGCACGCCGATGATGAAGCCTGTTCGGCGTCCCTGCGACTGCATCAGCGCCGACAGGGGGGTCGCGGCCAGCATCGAGCCCAGCACGATCAGCGAAATCGGCAGCGTGGCGAAACAGGCGTTGGCCGCCAGCGATTGCCCGGCCAGCCCGCCGATCACGAAGATCATCGGCATCTGCGCGCCCAGCAATGCCTGTGCGATGACGAGCACGGCGACATTGCGCCTGGCGGTGCCCGGACCGGGGGGGGGTTGATATTCCATGACGCGAATTCGTAGGCCGCAACTTGTCCGTTCGCAAGGTGCAACGTATTGCGGCCGACGGGGGCCCGGCTATAGTCGCTCTCATGCGAAAACTTCTCCTTCTGGCGGGCACGGGCGAGGCGCGGGATCTGATGCAGGCGCTGCATCGCGATGCAACGATCGCGCTGACGGTTTCCTACCCGGCGCCGCCGCGCGTGCCCGTCGAGGGAATCGCCTGGCGTGCGGGCGGCTTTGGCGGCAGTGCCGGATTGCGCGCCTACCTCGACGAGCAGGGGGTCGACGCGGTGATCGACGCCACCCATCCGTTCGCGCGCCAGATCCCGCAGCGCGCCGCCCGGGTCTGCGCCGAGGCGGGTGTCGCGCATGTGCGCCTGTTGCGCGCGCCGTGGCAGCCACACCCCGGCGACCGCTGGTCGGATGTCGCCGATGCGCAAGAGGCCGCGCGCCTGATCGCCCCCGGAGAGGTCGTCTTCGTCGCCTCGGGTCGCGAGACGCTGGAGCCTCTGCGCCACAGCGGCGCCCGGATCATCTGTCGCCAGCTGGACCCTCCGACAGAGGCTTTTCCGTTTGAAAACGGAAGCTATCTGCTTGGCACGCCGCCATTTTCGGTAGAGGACGAAGTGCAGTTGCTGCGTCGATTGCGCGTAGACCAACTGATGATCAAGAACGCGGGCGGCACCGGCAGCCGTGCCAAGCTGGACGCCGCGCATGAGCTGGGGCTGCGCGTGCTGATGCTGCGCCGACCGCCTGCGCCGCAAGGGGCGCGGCTGCTGAGCCGGGTAGAAGAGGTATTGCAATGGGCAGCGACGCTGTGAATTCCGGGCAGATGACCGCCGGAGCATCGGGCCTCGAGGCCACGGGGCGCATCATCATGGGCGACGCCTGCATCCTGGAAGGCTCGCGGATGCTCGCCCGGGCCGAGCCGCGCTTTGCCCGCGCGCTGGATCTGACCGGCCCGCTGCCGCTGCGGCTGCGCAAGGACGGCTTCGCCGCGCTGCTGGGCGCCATCGTCAGCCAGCAGGTCTCCGTCGCCGCTGCCGATGCGATCTGGGGGCGGATGAAGACCGCCCGTCTGACCGGCCCGCGCAAGATCATGGCGGCCGACGACGAGGATTTGCGCGCCTCCGGGCTGTCGCGGCAGAAAATCCGCTATGCCCGCGCCTTGGCGGCGGCGCGCATCGATTATGCCGCCCTCAGGCAGGCGCCGACCGATCAGGTGATCGCCACGCTGGTGGCGGTGCCCGGCATCGGCGTCTGGACGGCGGAGATCTACTGCATGTTCTCGCTCGGGCGGGCGGATGTCTTCGCGCCGGGGGATCTGGCGTTGCAGGAATCGGCGCGGGTGCTGTTCGATCTGCCCGAGCGGCCGCGCGAAAAGGCGCTCAGGGAGATGGCCGCCGCCTGGTCACCCTGGCGGGGCGTTGCGGCGCGGCTGTTGTGGTCGTACTACCACGTCATCAAGGACAGGGAAGGCATCAGATGAACACGCGCGTTTTGCAATCCGGCCGCAGGCCCGCCGCCTCGGGGCGGACAGGCTCCGTCGTCGTCCTGCTGCACGGCTATGGCGCCGACGGCACCGATCTGCTGGGGCTGGCCGACCCGCTGGCGCCGCATATGCCCGATACCACCTTCGTCGCTCCAAACGCGCCCGAAACCTGCATCGGCAATCCGATGGGCTTTCAGTGGTTTCCGATCCCCTGGCTCGACGGTTCCAGCCAGGAAGAGGCCGAGACCGGCATGGGCCGCGCGCTGGACGATCTGAACGCCTATCTTGACGCGGTGATCGAGGAAGAAGGCATAACCCCCGAAAAACTCGTCATTCTGGGCTTTAGCCAAGGGACGATGATGGCGCTGCACCTGGCCCCCCGCAGGGAGGCGGCGGTCGCGGGGGTCGTGGGGTTTTCGGGCCGCCTTCTCGAACCCGACCGGCTGGCCGAGGACGCCCGCGTCAAGCCGCCCGTCCTGCTGGTGCATGGCGATCAGGACGATGTGGTCCCGCCCGACAGCCTGCCCGAAGCCGCCGACGCGCTGACCGCCGCCGGGTTCGAGGTCTATGCCCATATCTCCAAGGGCACCGCGCATGGCATCGCCCCCGACGGGCTGTCGATCGCGGCCGCCTTCATGAAGGAAAAGCTCGACGCCTGAACGATCGGGCCCGGCGTGGATTACAGGCCTTCCGCGAAACCTGTCACAGGCGCGTCATCTTGCCGAATTACTCTGGCAAATATGGCCACGCCTGGATTCCCCCCGGTCCCGCGCCCAGATCGCGGGGCTTGTCATGGCAGGGACGCCAGATATAGTGGTCTTGACGGTCGGGCGGATACGTCCGGCGGCTGAGCATGGCTAGGTCTTTGATGGAGCGATCAATGGACGGCGATTTCAGACAGGAGTTTGTCCGGGAACCTTCTAACCTGCGTCACCATCCGGCGCTGGTCCTCAATGCGGATTACCGCCCGCTGTCCTATTATCCGCTGTCGCTGTGGCCCTGGCAGGAGGCGGTGAAAGCCGCCGTGCTGGATCGGGTGATGATCGTGGCCGAATATGACCATGTCGTCCGAAGTCCCAGCACCACGATTCGAATACCTTCGGTGGTGGTTCTGAAAGATTACGTAAGACCTCAAAAGCGCGTGGCCTTCACGCGCTTTAATTTATTTCTGAGGGATGAATTCTGCTGCCAGTACTGTGGCGCGCGGGGCGATCTGACCTTCGATCACGTGATCCCGCGGGCGCGGGGCGGTGTGACCAGCTGGGAAAACGTCGTTGCCGCCTGTTCGCGCTGCAATCTGCGCAAGGGATCGAAAAGCCTCGCGCAATGCGACATGAACCTGCGCAAGCCGCCGCGACGTCCGGGCGCCGAGGCGCTGCGCAACACGGGCCGCAAGTTTCCGCCGAACTTCCTGCACGACAGCTGGCTGGACTTCCTCTATTGGGATGCCGAACTGGAAGCCTGATCCCCGGACGCATTTCCTGACGCATCCGCGTCGGCATGGCCCCGCCAGATCCAGCCGCCGCCAAATATTCTACTGCTGTCCGGGTCGTAGAAAACGCAGGCCTGACCTGGACTTATGCCTTGTTCCGGTGAAAGAAGTTCAACTTGAGCCTCGGTCGGCGAGAGCGGTCGCACGATCGCGGGAACCGGCGGCCGGGTTGAGCGGACCTTGACGTCCAGGTGCCATTCCGCGCGGCTGTCGAGCGGCGCATCGCCCAGCCAGTTGATTTCGCGCAGCGGCACGCTCCGCGTGGCCAGCATCGATCTGGGTCCGACGATCACATGCCGCTTTTCGACATCGAGCCGCACCACATAGAGCGGATCGCTCATCCCGCCGATGCCCAGCCCGCGCCGCTGCCCGACGGTGTAGTGGATCACGCCCCGATGCTCCCCCAGAATGGTGCCTTCGGTATCGACGATCTGCCCGGGGTCCGCCGCGCCGGGGCGCAGTTTCTCTATGACTTTCGCGTAGTTGCCGTCGGGCACGAAGCAGATGTCCTGGCTGTCGGGCTTGTCCGCGACCGACAGGCCATAGCGCGCCGCCAGCGCCCGGGTCTCGGCCTTGCTGGCCAGATGGCCCAACGGAAAGCGCAGGTATTCAAGCTGCTCCGATGTGGTCGAAAACAGGAAGTACGACTGATCGCGCGCGGCATCGGCCGCCGAATGAAGCTCGGCCCCGCCGGGGCCGGACTTGCGCTGGATATAGTGCCCGGTGGCCATGCAATCGGCGTCGAGTTCTCTGGCGGTGTTCAGCAGATCCTTGAACTTGACCCGTTCATTGCAGCGGATGCAGGGCACAGGCGTGGCGCCGGCAAGATAGCTGTCGGCGAATTCGTCAATCACCGCATCCCTGAAGACGTTTTCGTAATCAAGCACATAGTGGGGAAAACCCATCTCTTCGGCGACGCGGCGCGCGTCGTGGATGTCGCGCCCGGCGCAGCAGGCGCCCTTTTTCGCCAGCGCCGCACCGTGATCGTAAAGCTGCAATGTCACGCCGATCACGTCATAGCCTTCGTCGGCCAGCATCGCGGCGACGACGCTGCTGTCGACGCCGCCGGACATGGCCACGACCACGCGCGTCTGCGCGGGCGGTTTGGCAAATCCCAGGGAATTCAGGGTCGGGTCGCGCTGGTCGAGGGGCATGGGTCATCCTCTGATAATCCCGCCGAATATAGGAAAATGCTGCGCATTCTCAACCCGCGGTTTCACCTTTCCTTAGGCTAGCGCGGCGAAAACCGTGAGAGCAAAGCAAAAGGGGCTATGAAAACAATGAACAGGGCACAACCCATGTCGGTCAGGCTGCGCGACGGAACGATCATGACGCGCGCGGACCTGCCGCCCGTGGACACCGACCGATGGGTGGCCAGCCGCAAGGGCGCGGTGGTGCGCGCCATCGCGGTCGGGCTCATCACGGCGGAGGAGGCTTGCGAAAAATACAGACTCTCCATCGAAGAACTGGCAAGCTGGCAACGCGCCGTCGCCGCATTCGGGGAAAGGGCGCTGAAATCGACCGCGCTTCAGAAGTATCGTTGAAGCGGATTTTAATGAATTCGGGGTTTGGGTAACCGCGCATTAACTCTTTTGCGGCACCGTTGGTTGAAGAGTAACCTGGAGGTCAGTATGCGAATTCTGCTCATCGAAGACGATCCGACCACTTCCAAGAGCATCGAGTTGATGCTGAGCCACGCCAATCTGAACGTCTACTCCACACATCTGGGTGAGGAGGGGATCGACCTCGCCAAGCTCTATGACTACGACCTGATCCTTCTGGATCTCAACCTGCCCGACATGGACGGCCATGAGGTACTGCGCCAACTGCGCATGGCCCGTATCCAGACGCCGATCCTCATCCTCACGGGCGACGTCGATACCCAGAGCAAGATCAAGGGGTTCGGCTTCGGCGCCGACGATTACCTGACCAAACCGTTCCATCGCGAAGAACTCGTCGCCCGCATCCACGCGATCATCCGCAGATCGCAGGGTCATTCGCAGTCGGTCATCAGAACCGGCCAGATCGACGTGAACCTCGACGCCAAGACGGTGGAGGTCGACGGCGCGACCGTTCATCTGACCGGCAAGGAATACCAGATGCTGGAACTGCTGAGCCTGCGCAAGGGGACCACCCTGACCAAGGAAATGTTCCTCAACCACCTCTACGGCGGCATGGATGAGCCCGAGCTCAAGATCATCGACGTGTTCATCTGCAAGCTGCGAAAGAAACTGGCGCAGGCCACCGCGGGCGAAAGTTATATCGAAACGGTCTGGGGCCGCGGCTATGTGCTGAGGGACCCCCAGGCGGGATCTGCCAAGGCCGCGGTTGCGGCGACCGGATGAACGGACCCCGCCGGGCCGGATTCAACCGCGGCTAAACTGGACCTTCGCCCGGAGTGACCCTATCACTGCCTTCCATACCGCTGGAAAGGACGATGGCGACAGGAATGGCAAGCGATGACGTCGACAAGCTGAGCCGCGACGAAGCGCGGCTCGAACTCGCGCGGCTGGCGGATTTGCTGGATCGTGCCAATATTGCCTATCACGCGCAAGACGCCCCGGTCATGACGGATGCGGAATTCGATGCCCTGCGGCGGCGCAACCGGGACATCGAGGACCGTTTCCCCGACCTCAAACATGCCGACAGCGCCAGCGAAAAGGTGGGCGCCCCGGCGGCCGAGGGATTCGGCAAGATCGCGCATGCGATCCCGATGCTTTCGCTCGGCAATGCGTTCAGCGATGACGACGTGCGCGATTTCGTCGAGCGGGTCCGCAAATATCTGGGACTGGGCGACAGCAGCCCGCTGAGTTTCACGGCCGAGCCCAAGATCGACGGGCTGTCGCTGTCGCTGCGCTATGAAAAGGGCGTGTTGATCAGCGCGGCCACGCGCGGCGACGGCCGCATAGGCGAGAATGTGACCGCAAACGCGCGCCATATCGCCAGCATTCCCGAAACGCTGCGCGGCGCGCCCGATCTGCTTGAGGTGCGCGGCGAGGTCTATATGCGCCACAGCGATTTCGAGCAGTTGAACCGCACACAGCACGACCGGGGCGAAAAGACCTTCGCCAATCCGCGCAATGCGGCGGCGGGCTCGTTGCGTCAGCTTGATCCCTCGATCACCGGGTCGCGCCCGCTGGCGTTTTTCGCCTACGCCTGGGGCGAGGTCTCGCAACCGCTGGCCGACACCCAATCGGGCGCGATCGCGCGCCTGCGAAAGCTGGGCTTCGTGACCAACGAGCTGACGCGCAGCCTGCCCGATGCCGAGGCGATGATCGCCCATTACCGGCAGATCGAAGCGCAGCGCGCCACACTGGGCTATGACATCGACGGGGTGGTCTACAAGGTCGACAATCTGGCGCTGCAACACAGGCTCGGGTTTCGATCGACCACGCCGCGTTGGGCGATCGCGCATAAGTTCCCGGCGGAACTCGCCTGGACGACGCTGCTGGGCATCGACATTCAGGTGGGCCGCACCGGCGCGCTGTCGCCCGTGGCGCGCCTTGCGCCCGTGACCGTGGGCGGCGTGGTCGTGTCGAATGCGACGCTTCACAACGAGGATTACATAAAGGGCCTCGACAGCAAGGGCGACTCGATTCGCGACGGCAAGGACATTCGTATCGGCGATTGGGTGCAGGTCTATCGCGCGGGCGATGTGATCCCCAAGATCGCCGATGTGGACCTGTCGAAACGCCCGGCCGATGCGCAGGTCTTCGCGTTTCCGCAGCATTGCCCGGAATGCGGATCGCAGGCCATCCGCGAAGAGGGCGATGCCGTTCGCCGCTGTACCGGCGGTTTGATCTGCCCGGCTCAGGCCGTTGAAAAACTGAAACATTTCGTCAGTCGCGCGGCTTTTGACATTGAGGGGCTGGGCGCGCGGCAGGTGGAACAATTCTACGCCGACGGCTGGATCGCGGAGCCTGCCGATATCTTTACGCTGAGGCAGCGTTATGGCAGCGGCCTGCAACAGCTCAAGAACCGTGAGGGATGGGGGCCGAAGTCCGCGGAAAAGCTGTTCGACGCCATCGACGCGAAACGCCGGATCGCGCTGCGGCGTCTGATATTCGGCCTGGGCATCCGCCATGTCGGCGAAAGCGGCGCGGGCCTGTTGGCGCGCCGCTACGGCAGCTGGCAGGCGTTCGAGGCCGCGATGACCTCGGCCACCGTCGGCGAGGGCGAGGCCTGGGACGCGCTGCTGTCCATCGACCGGGTGGGCGCGGTCATGGCTGCATCCGTCGTCACCACCTTCCATCAGGAGGCCGAGCGCGCCTCGATCGACCGTCTGGTCGACAAGCTGGAGGTGCAGGATCACGTCCACACGACCGACCGTTCAAGCCCCGTCGCGGGCAAGACCGTCGTGTTCAGCGGCACGCTGGAAAAGATGACCCGCGCCGAGGCGAAGGCGCGCGCAGAGGCGATGGGCGCCAAGGTTTCGGGCTCGGTCTCCGCCAGGACCGATCTGCTGGTGGCGGGACCGGGCGCCGGGTCCAAGGCGGACAAGGCGCGCGATCTGGGGGTCGAGACCATCGACGAGGACGCCTGGATCGCCCTGATCGCGGATGGCTGAGGCGCCGGTGAAAGGGCGCCCGCCGGTGCTGTTTCCGCTGTTCGCCGGTCTGGAAACGCTCGACGGGATCGGGCCGAAGACGGCGGCGCATTTCGCGGGCCTCGACGTGGCGCGGCCGCGCGACCTCTTGTTCGTGCTGCCGAATGCCGTGGTCGACCGGCGCCTTCGCGATACGATCGCCGATGTGGCCGCACCGGCCGTCGTCACGGTCGAGGTCACGGTGGGTCAGCATCAGCCGCCGCGCACCCGGGGCAAGCCCTACCGCGTGGTCGTGTCCGACGCGCAGGCCAGCTTTACCGTGGTCTTTTTTCACGCACGCGGCGACTACGTCGAAAAACTGCTGCCCACCGGCCAGCGCCGCGTCCTGTCCGGCAAGCTGGAACATTTCGACGGGCTGGCGCAGATGGTCCATCCAGATCACGTGCTGCGCCCCGAGGCCGCGGGAGAACTCGCGCCGTTCGAGCCGGTCTACCCGCTGAGCGCGGGCCTCAGTCAAAAGAGCGTCGCGAAGGCTGTGAACTCGGCGCTGAAACGGCTGCCCGAACTCGAGGAATGGATCGCGCCATCGCAGATGCGCAAGGCCGCCTGGCCCGTCTGGGCCGAGGCCGTCAGGCGCGCGCACCGGCCCGGCGGCCCCGATGATGTCGCGGCGGATGATCCGGCGCGGCTCCGGCTGGCCTATGATGAGCTCTTCGCCCATCAGCTGACCCTGGCGCTGGCGCGCGCGCATCGGCGTGCCTTGCCCGGTCTGGCGTCGGTCCCGACCGCGCGTCTGCAAGGCCGCGTTCTGGACAATCTGCCCTACAGGGCGACCGCCGCGCAGCTTCGGGCCATCGAGGAGGTCAACGCCGATCTGGCCCGTCCGCAGCGCATGAACCGGCTGTTGCAGGGCGATGTCGGCGCGGGCAAGACCCTTGTCGCGCTGATGGCCCTGCTGGCCGCGGTGGAGGCCGGCGGGCAGGGCGTGCTGATGGCTCCGACCGAAATTCTTGCGCGCCAGCACATGGCAGGCTTGCAGCCGCTGGCCGAAGAGGCGGGCGTGGTCATCGCGCTTTTGACCGGCCGCGACAAGGGGTCGGAGCGGCGCGCCAAGCTGGCGGCGGTGGCATCGGGCGACATTCAACTGCTGGTGGGCACCCATGCCGTCTTTCAGAAGGATGTGGTGTTCCGGGATCTCCGGTTGGCCGTCGTCGACGAACAGCACCGTTTCGGCGTGCGCCAGCGGATGGATCTGGGCGCGAAGGGCCGCGCGGTCGACGTGCTGGTGATGACCGCGACGCCGATTCCGCGCAGCCTTGCGCTGGCGCAATACGGTGACATGGACGTTTCGGTCCTGGATGAAAAGCCGCCGGGCCGCACCCCCGTCAAGACCGCCCTGGTCGGCATCAGCCGTCTGTCGGAAGTCGTGGATCACCTGCGCCGCGCCGTCGCGGAAGGGCGGCAGGCCTATTGGGTGTGCCCGCTGGTCGACGAAAGCGATACCAGCGATCTGACCGCGGCCGAGGCGCGGTTCAGGATGCTCGAGGCCGCGTTGCATCCCATCCCCGTCGGGCTGGTTCACGGGCAGTTGCCGCCGAAGGACAAGGATCGTGCCATGGCCGATTTCGCCCGCGGCGACACCAAGGTTCTGGTGGCGACCACGGTGATCGAGGTCGGTGTGGATGTGCCCAACGCCTCGATCATGGTGATCGAGCGGGCCGAGATCTTCGGCATGGCGCAGCTGCACCAACTGCGCGGACGCGTCGGTCGGGGAAGCACGGCCTCGACCTGTCTGCTGCTCTATCAGGCGCCGCTGAACGACACCGCAATGCGCCGGTTGACGGTCCTGCGCGACACCGAGGACGGATTTCGCATCGCCGAGGAGGATCTGGCCATACGCGGCGCCGGCGATCTGATCGGCACGGCGCAATCCGGGCTGCCCCGGTTTCGCATCGCCGATCTGGAACGCGACACCAAGCTTCTGTCGGTCGCCCAGAGCGACGCGCGCAGCTTGCTTTACGAAGACCCGGAGCTGACCGGGCCGCGGGGCCGTGCCGCGCGTGTGCTGCTGTGGCTGATGGAACAGGATAAGGCGATCCGCCTGATTTCGGTCGGCTGAGGCGGCGAAATCGCCGCGCGTTCCGCGATGTTCACAAAAAGTTCTTTACTTGGGGCGCGCCTTGTGAGAACAAAGGGGCAACAGAAGTGCAAGACGATTGGAACCCCAGATGAGAGAGCTTCGTCAGATAATCGGAAGATCCCCCGCCACGATCGTCCAGGATGCCTTGGGCGGGATCGCGCTCGGGGCGCTTTTGCTGGTCGCTTTGCACATGCCGCTTTTTTCCTGATCTGCCTGCGTTCGGCACCGGCTGCATCCTCCTGTCCCCACATGTCGATGCATCATGGCTAGCATCCCGCGCGCGTCCCCGCGTTCGAGCCGGTGCCACTGACGCTTCCTTCCGCCGCCTCCCACCCCGGAGTGCGGCGGTTTTTTTTGACAGGGGCGGGCGAGGGCCATTCCCGCACGGATCAGCGGATCAGCGGATCGACGGATCAGCGGATTGGATCGGCAGGGCGGCTCAGCCGTCGGCGGCGATCAGCCCCAGACCGCGCAGATATATTCCGATACCCGTTTCCAGCAGCTCATCGGGCGGAAACGGCGCCTTGGCCCCCGGCGAGCCGCGCGCGAAAAGCTCGACCACCCCATGGCTCATCGCCCAGATATGGGCGCTGAACAGCGACGGGGGAGGACGTTTCTCGAGCGGAATATGTTGCGACAGCCGTTCGGCCGCGCGGTTGAGCACCGCCTGCGCCCGGCTGGCCGCCATGCTGAGGTCGGGATTGGCGTTGAAGGAGATGCCGGATTCGAACATTGCCATGTAATGCCCCGGATAGTCCCGGGCAAACGCCAGATAGGCCCGGCCCGTCGCCTCGAATGCCGCCAGATCCGTCTTGCCCGACGCGAACGCCGTTTCCATTGCCGTGGTGAAAATCCGATACCCCTGCAGCGCGGCTTCGGCGATCAGA
>NZ_JBRBUA010000109.1:0-53467 GCF_052826345.1 Brevirhabdus sp.
GCCGTTGGTCTTGGGCTGGCTGATGTAATCCTTGAACCGCCCCGGCACCGCGCGCCAGCGCTGATGGATGGCGCCCAGCACCGAATAGCAGTCCTGCTCGCTTTCGGTGATCACGCGGAATCCGTAGATGTCGGAGAGGCGGGAAAACCCCTGCTTCTTCTCCTCCATCTTGCGCCAGATCGAATAGGGTTTCTTGGCGCGGCCGAACACATCGGCATTGATGTCGCGGATTTCCAGCTCGTGCCGGATATCGTTGGTGATCTTGTGGACCACATCGCCGGTTTCGCGCTGCAACGTGATGAACCGGCGCAGGATGGAATTGCGCGCCTCGGGGTTGAGCACGCGAAAGGACAGATCCTCCAGCTCCTCGCGCATCCACTGCATCCCCATGCGCCCGGCCAGAGGCGCATAGATATCCATCGTTTCGCGCGCCTTCTGGCCCTGCTTTTCGGGCCGCATCGCCTTGATCGTGCGCATGTTGTGCAGCCGGTCGGCCAGCTTGACCAGGATGACCCTCAAATCCTTGGACATCGCCATGAACAGCTTGCGGAAATTTTCCGCCTGCTTGGTCTCGGTCGAAGCCAGTTGCAGGTTGGTCAGCTTGGTGACGCCGTCGACGAGCTCCGCGATTTCGGGGGTGAAGCGTTCCGCCAGCTCGCTGTAGGTCGAGCCGGTGTCCTCGATCGTGTCGTGCAGCAGGGCCGTCACGATGGTCGCGTCGTCAAGCTGCATCTCCGTCAGGATCGCGGCGACCTGAACGGGGTGGGTGAAATAGGGTTCGCCCGAGTGGCGGAACTGGCCTTCGTGCTTGATCTGCCCAAAGGCATAGGCGTCCGCGATCATCCGCGCATTGCTGCGCGGATTGTAGTTGGCGACCAAAGCGATCAGATCTTCGACCTCGATCATCCGAGCCGCCGGCGTCGCACGGTCAAGGGATCAGCCCTGACCCTGTGCTTCCATGAGGGCACGCAGCAGCTTCTCCTCGGACATGTCGTCCTCGGCGGGCTTGTCGGATTCGACGCCCATCAGCAGGGCCATCGCATCTTCCTCGGGCTCATCGACCTCGATCTGCGACTGGTTCGCCTCGATCATGCGCTCGCGCAGCTCGGCCGCCGACTGGGTTTCATCCGCGATCTCACGCAGCGACACGACGGGGTTCTTGTCGTTGTCGCGCGCCACGGTCAACTGGCTGCCCGAGGCGATTTCCCGAGCGCGATGCGCAGCGAGCATCACCAGCTCGAACCGGTTCGGAACCTTGTCAACGCAATCTTCTACCGTCACGCGGGCCATGAGGGGACTCCAGTCTTACTCAGGAAGGTATCAGTCGGTGTATGTATGACCTTCGGCACCGAATGGCAAGGCCCGGACCGCCCGCCCGCGCCTGTGGCGCCCGCGTCATTCGATCCTGTCCACCTCGCCCGGACCGGGGGTCGCGATCTGCTGCACATCGGCCACCTGGTCACGCGGCAGCCGGGCGATCATCTGGTCGATGCCCTGCCCCAGAAGCGGGTGGCGCCAGTCCGGGGCGACGTCGCGCATCGGCACCAGAACGAAGGCACGATCCTGCAGGCGCGGATGCGGCAGAATCAGTTCGCCGGGGGCGTCGGCCTTCTGCTCTTCCAGCGGCAGCTCCATCCAGCTCAGCAGGGTCTGAGGGTCGGGCAGAATCAGCTCCCCCGCCGCCACGAGATCCAGATCAAGCGTCCGCGGCCCCCAGCGCTGCTGCCGCTGTCGGCCGAATTCCGCCTCCACCCGGTGGAGGGTTTTGAGCATGTCCTGCGCCGTCGCGTCGCAGCGGATGCGCAGGGCGGCGTTCACGAAATCCGGCCCCGATCCGACAGGAAACGCAGATGTGCGGTAAAATTTACTGATTTTCTCGGCCGATAGGCCCAATTCGCCGAGCCGCAGGACAGCCTTCAGCAGCGTCCGCGTCGGCGATCCGGCCGGTGACGTTGCGTTACTTCCCATCGCGACTATACCAAAGGTTACCCGTTCGTAACGTCCTTTAGGTTGCGACAAAATGAAATCTCCCTATTTTCTCGGGTACCCCTGCGGTACGGCGCCACTCATCTAACGACCCACTCACGGACGCTCGCCGGGGCTTTTTACCGGAAGGACACTTGATGTTTTACAGAGACGAACGATTGGCGCTCTTTATTGACGGCGCCAATCTTTATGCCGCGGCTAAGGCGCTTGGCTTCGATATAGACTACAAGCTGCTGCGGCAAGAATTCATGCGCAGGGGAAAGCTGCTGCGGGCGTTCTACTACACCGCCCTGCTGGAAAACGACGAGTATTCGCCGATCCGGCCGCTCGTCGACTGGCTGCATTACAACGGCTATTCCATGGTGACCAAACCCGCAAAGGAATACACCGACAGCCAGGGCCGCCGCAAAGTCAAAGGCAACATGGATATCGAACTGACCGTCGACGCGATGGAACTCGCGCCGCATGTCGACCATGTCGTGCTGTTTTCGGGGGACGGCGATTTCAAACCCTTGCTGGCCTCGTTGCAGCGCCAGGGCGTGCGGGTTTCCGTGGTTTCCACGATCCGCTCGCAACCGCCGATGATTTCCGATGACCTGCGGCGTCAGGCCGACAACTTCATCGAGCTTTCGGAGCTGAAGGACGTGATCGGCCGTCCGCCGCGCGAAAACAACGAGGACGCATCGCGCACGACCGAATCAGTCGACGGCTGAGCGTCCTTGGGGTGGGGCAATGAAAAGGCCGGGGTTCGCCCCGGTCTTTTTTGTTGGCGCCTCGCCCTTTACGCCGTCGACGCCGACGCCGACAGCCGGGCGCCGTCGGGGCTGGAACCTGATCCGCAGAAGCTTTACCTGTACCGACAGGAGGACGCCGATGACCAAACCCCCGCTTGATCTCTATCTTGCCGCCCCGCGCGGCTTTTGCGCGGGCGTGGACCGCGCCATCAAGATCGTCGAAATGGCCCTGGAAAAATGGGGCGCGCCGGTCTTCGTGCGCCATGAGATCGTGCACAACAAATTCGTCGTCGACGGGCTGCGGGACAAGGGCGCCGTCTTTGTCGAGGAACTGGACGACTGCCCGGTGGACCGCCCGGTGATCTTTTCCGCGCATGGCGTGCCGAAATCCGTTCCGGCAGAGGCCGCCGATCGTCAGATGATCTACGTCGACGCCACCTGCCCCCTGGTCAGCAAGGTCCATATCGAGGCCGCGCGGCACCATCAGAACGGGTTGCAGATGGTGATGATCGGTCACGCGGGCCACCCGGAAACCATCGGCACGATGGGCCAGCTGCCCGACGGCGAGGTGCTGCTGGTCGAAACCCCCGACGATGTCGCCACGCTGAAGGTGAAAGACCCCGAGCGTCTGGCCTTCATCACGCAGACCACGCTGTCGGTCGATGACACCCGGCACATCGTCGCCGCGCTGCGCGCCCGGTTTCCCGCGATCATCGGCCCCCACAAGGAAGACATCTGCTACGCCACGACCAACCGGCAGGAGGCGGTCAAATCCGTTGCGCCCCGCGTCGACGCCATGCTCGTGATCGGCGCACCCAACTCGTCCAACTCCCGTCGTCTGGTCGAGGTCGGCGCGGCCGCGGGCTGCCGGTATTCGCAGATGGTTCAGCGGGCCGCCGATATCGACTGGCGCGCGCTGGAAGGCATCCGCTCGGTGGGCATCACCGCCGGCGCCTCGGCGCCCGAGGTTTTGATAGAGGAGGTCATCGACGCCTTTCGCACCCGCTTCGACGTCACCATGGAAATCGTCGAAACCGCGCAGGAAAATGTGGAATTCAAGGTGCCGCGCATCCTGCGCGAACCTGTCTGACCCCGCCCGGAGGAAAAGACGGATGACCGCCCGACCGACGCTCTATTCGATGCCCAGTTCCGGCAACAGCTACAAGATCCGGCTGCTGCTGGCGCATCTGGGGATGACCTATGATCGGGTCGATTGCGAAAACGCCACGCCAGAGCTGGCGGAGGTCAAAGCACGGGGATTGCTGCCGCAGGGAAAGCTGCCCGTGTTCGTGCTGGCAGACGGCACCGCGCTGGTCGAATCGAACGCCATCCTGTGGCACCTGGCGCGGGGCTCCGACTGGATACCGAAAGATCCGTTGCCGCAAACGCAGATGCTGGCATGGATGTTCTTTGAGCAAAACCGCCATGAACCCGTGATCGCCATACGCGCCTCGATCCGCTGCTATGCCGACCGCAGCGATCAGGCCACGCCGGAACGGTTGTCGCAACTGCTCGAACAGGGTCACGCCATCCTGGGCGTGATGGACGACCACCTGCAGGGGCGCGACTGGTTCGTCGGTGACGCACCCAGCCTGGCCGATATCGCGCTTTACGCCTATACCCACAGCGCCGCGACACGCGGCGGCTATGCGCTGGAACGGTTCGCCGCGGTCGGGCGCTGGCTGAACCGTTTCGCCGCCCTGCCCGGCCACATAGCACTGGACCATGCCGCATGACCGAACTTCTGGCCTATACCGACGGCGCATGTTCGGGCAACCCGGGCCCCGGTGGCTGGGGCGCCCTGCTGATCGCCCGCGAGGGAGACAAGGTTCTGAAACAAAAAGAGCTTCAGGGCGGAGAGGCGCAGACCACCAACAACCGCATGGAATTGATGGCCGCCATCAGCGCGCTGGAATCGCTCAGCCGCGCGTCGAATATCATCGTCGTGACCGACAGCGCCTATGTGAAGAACGGCGTCAGCCAGTGGATTCACGGCTGGAAGCGCAACGGCTGGAAGACCTCCACCCGCAAGCCCGTCAAGAACGAGGATCTCTGGCGTCGTCTCGATGCGGCGCAGACACGACACACCGTCGAATGGCGCTGGATCAAGGGCCATGCCGGACACGCGGAAAACGAACGCGCCGACGAATTGGCGCGCGCCGGAATGGCCCCGTTCAAACCCGGGCGCGCCCGGGCGTGAGCGCCCGGCCCTGAAAAAACCGGGCCTGAAAAAACCGGCCCCGAAGACCGGGCAACCCGCCGCCGCGCGCCGCCTGCCTAAGCCAGAAAGGCGGGCAGCGTCGCCCCGCGCAGGAATTCCGCGCTGTCCATCGGCTTTTTGCCCTGCCGCTGCACCTGGGTGATGGTGACCGCGCCCGAGCCACAGGCGACGATCAGGTCGCGCAGCACCTGACCGGGCGCGCCCTTGTCCCCCGCGCCCGCGACGCAGGAGCGTAACAGCTTGACCCGCTCCCCGCCGATGTCGCACCAGGCGCCCGGGAAGGGCGACAGGCCGCGGATCAGACGGTCGACCTGATCGGCCGGGGCGTTCCAATTCACCCGCGCCTCCGACTTGTCGATCTTGGCGGCATAGGTGACGCCCGTGTCCGGCTGCGGCGTGGCCTTCAGGTAATCGAGCGACAGCAGCACCTCCTCGATCAGCCCCGCGCCCATGATCGACAACCTGTCATGCAGATCGGCGGTCGTCTCCTGCGGGCCGATTTCGGTGGCCTCGCACATCAGAACCGGGCCGGTATCCAGACCCGCTTCCATCTGCATGATGCACACGCCGCTTTCCGCGTCGCCCGCCATGATCGCCCGGTGGATCGGGGCCGCCCCGCGCCAGCGCGGCAGCAGGCTGGCGTGAATGTTCAGACAGCCGCGCGCGGGCGCGTCCAGAACGGGCTGCGGCAGGATCAGACCGTATGCCACCACCACGGCCGCCTCCGCCTTCAACGCGGCGAATGCCTGCTGCGCCTCTTCGCTTCGCAGGCTTTCGGGATGGCGCACCGTCAGGCCAAGCTCTTGCGCCCGCGCGGCCACGGGCGAGGGACGCGGCCGCCTGCCCCGCCCCGCAGGCCGCGGCGGCTGCGTATAGACGGCGGCGATGTCGTGCCCGGCCTGCGCCAGCCCGTCCAGGGCGGGCACCGAAAACTCGGGCGTGCCCATGAAAACAAGCCTCATCTCGCCATCTTTCGCGCTTTCCTCAACAGCATGTCGCGTTTTGTCCGCGACAGGCGGTCAATATAAAGCAGACCATCCAGATGATCTATCTGATGCTGCACACTGGTGGCCCAAAGGCCGGTGAACAGGCGGTCCACCGGCCGACCCGCACGATCGAGAAACCCCACCCGGACCTCTGCCGGGCGCCTTACCCGTGCGGAAACGCCGGGCAGATTGGGGCTGGCTTCCTCATGCGCGCGCAACCCGGCGCTGACCGAAAGCAATACGGGATTGGCCATCGCCACCGCCTGCCCCCGTCCGTCCGAGGCGTCGACCACCGCAAGGCGGCGCGAAATGCCGACCTGAGGCGCCGCCAGCCCGACGCCCGGCATCGCCTCCATCGTGTCGATCATGTCGTCCCAGATCGCGCGCACCGCGTCAGCCACCACCGCCACCGGCTGCGCCTTGGACCGCAGGCAGGGATCGGAGTAGGCGACGAACGGCAGCACGCTCATTTCCGCGCCAGCTCGCGCTTCAGCTTCTGCATCTTGCGGGTGATCATCTGACGCCGCAACGGCTTGAGGTAGTCGATGAACAGCCGACCGTCCAGATGGTCGATCTCATGCTGCACACAGGTCGCCCAGAGCCCACCGAAATCTTCCTGTTGCTCGACCCCGTCG
Organism: Brevirhabdus sp.; assembly: GCF_052826345.1. Classification (NCBI taxonomy): domain Bacteria; kingdom Pseudomonadati; phylum Pseudomonadota; class Alphaproteobacteria; order Rhodobacterales; family Paracoccaceae; genus Brevirhabdus; species Brevirhabdus sp. The sequence goes on from NZ_JBRBUA010000109.1 coordinate 6,563, forward strand.
CGGTCGATCCAGCGCACGGTGACCTCTGCCGGGCGCACGACCTCGCCGTATTGTTCCGGGATCGACAGGCAGCCTTCCTCATAGGTGTTCAGCTCATCCGAGGCGGCCAGGATCTCGGGATTGAACATCGCGAGCGGACGCGGCGCCATGCCTTCGCCCTTGACGCAGTCGAGCACGATCAGCCGCTGCAACCGTCCGATCTGCGGCGCCGCCAGCCCGATGCCCGGCGCGTGATACATGGTCTGAAGCATGTCATCGGCCAGCACGCGCAGCTCGTCCGACAGGTCGTCGATCGGTTTGGCGAGGCTTTTCAGACGCGGATCGGGGTGGATCAGAATGGGGTGCACAGTCATGACGCTGATGTAGGCGAAGGCACCGCCCATCGCAACGGCCTTGCGCCGCCTTGCCAACACGTTAGCTTGCCCAAAACAGGAGAACGCCATGAATTTTGACGAAGAAATCAACCGTTTCGGCACCCACTCCTCCAAGTGGGACATGATGGAGCCGACCTACGGCGTGCCGGCTGCGGACGGGCTGGCGATGTGGGTGGCCGACATGGATTTCCGTCCCCCCGCCTGCGTGCAGGAGGCGGTCGAGCAGATGGCGCGCATGGGGATCTACGGCTATTTCGGGGATGAGCGCGCGTATCGCCAGTCGATTGTGTGGTGGATGGCGAACCGCCACGGCTGGCAGCTCGACCCGGACGCCATCTTTTCGACCCATGGTCTGGTGAACGGCACCGCCATGTGCATCGACAGCTTCACCAGCCCCGGCGACGGCGTGGTGGTGATGACGCCCGTCTATCACGCCTTCGCCCGCGTGATCCGGGCGGCGGGGCGCAGGTTGGTCGAATGCCCCCTGCGCCTGTCCGAAGGCCGCTATGAGATGGATTTCGATCGGTGGGATGCGCAGATGACCGGCAGCGAAAAGATGCTGATCCTCTGCTCGCCGCACAATCCCGGCGGACGCGTCTGGACCCGGGCCGAATTGCAAAGCGTGGCGGATTTCGCCCGCAGGCACGACCTGCTGCTGGTCTCAGACGAAATTCATCACGATCTGGTCTATCCCGGCCACCGCCACACGCCCGCCGCGCTGATCGATGGGATCGAAGACCGGCTGGTGATGATGTCCGCGACCACCAAGACCTTCAACATCGCCGGCAGCCATCTGGGGAACGTCATCATCGCGGATATGGATCTGCGCCGGCGGTTTGCCGACCGCATGGCCGCGATGGGCAGCAGCCCGAATTCTTTCGGCCTCTTCATGGCAACGGCGGCATATTCCCCGCAGGGCGCGCAATGGGTCGATGCGCTGATGCATTATCTGGACGGCAACCGCCGCGTTTTCGACGAAGGGATAGCAGACCTGCCCGGTGTCCGCTCCATGCCGCTGGAGGCGACGTATCTGGCCTGGGTGGATTTCTCGGGCACCGGCATGACAGCCGCCGAATTCACCGGCCGGGTCGAGCGTCACGCCCGGATCGCCGCCAGCCACGGCCACACCTTCGGCACCGGGGGCGAGACATTCCTGCGCTTCAACCTCGCGATGCCGCGCGCCCAGGTGGTAAAGGCCGCGGAAAGGCTGCGCGAGGCCTTCGCCGATCTGCAATAGCCCCTTGCGCTCGCCGCCGCGCCGCTCCGGCGCACTCTGGCGCAGATCACGCCGCCACCGTCGGCCCCTATCGTCCCAGCAGCGCGATGGGGGCTTCCGGGTCGGCATAGAAATCCAGCGGGGCGGTTGCGCTTGCCGGGGTGTGGCGTTTGAAATCGTAGCAAATCTCGCCCTCCTCGACATGGGAGGCGACGATCAGGCAGCTATAGAGATGCCGCGCCCCGCTATAGAGGTCGACAAACCCGCGCAGACGCGGGGCATCCTCGCCTTCCAGCGCGAAACCGTTTTCCCAGATGCGCTGGACCGGAAATTCGGCGCCATCGGCACGGATGCACAACCGTTCCTTCTTTGATTTCTGGCGCTGACGAGCGATTTCCAGCTCCGCCCGCACCTCTTTCGGCAAGAAATCCGACATCCGTTCCCCCCTTCAATTCCCGCCGTCGCGACGAATCGAGCGGCTCATGACAACCATACCCCAAGATCTAGAACGGTCTAATGAAAGAACCATGAATGTGCGGCAATCGCTTGGCAGGTCTGCGCTGGCGCGGCTTTTCCAATCTTAACTTCGGCTTAAGTGTCGCTGGCGTAACAGAAGGGGCGGTGCGATGGGTCGGCTGAACAAGGGTGAATGGACGACGGACTGGTACGATACGACGTCGACCGGCGGGCGGTTCGAGCGGTCCACGACCGCCTTTCGCAACTGGATCACGCCGGACGGGGCCCCCGGCCCCAGCGGCGAAGGCGGCTTCAAGGCAGAAGCGGGCCGGTATCACCTCTATGTCTCCTACGCATGTCCCTGGGCGCATCGAACGCTCATCTTTCGGGCGCTCAAGGGGTTGGACGCGCTCATCGACGTCTCGGTGGTCCACCCGCATATGCTGTCGGACGGCTGGAGCTTCGCGACGGATTTCCCCGGCGCCACCGGCGACACGCTCGCGGGCGCGCGATTCCTGCGCGAGGTTTACACCCGCACGCAGCCCGACATCTCCGGCAGGGTGACGGTCCCCGTCCTGTGGGACAAGCAGCGCGGCACGATCGTCTCGAACGAATCGTCAGAGATCATTCGCATGTTCAACAGCGCCTTCGATGAGATCACCGGCAACACGCAGGATTTTCACCCTGCGGATCTGCATACGGAAATCGAGCGGGTGAACGCGCGGATCTATGACACTGTGAACAACGGCGTCTACAAGGCCGGGTTCGCGACGACCCAGACCGCCTATGACGAGGCCGTGACGGCGCTGTTCGATACGCTTGACCGGGCGGAGGAACTCCTGTCCCGGCAGCGCTATCTGACCGGCGCGCGCGTCACCGAGGCCGACTGGCGCTTTGCGGTCAGCCTGTTCCGCTTCGATCTCGTTTACCATCTGCACTTCAAATGCAACCGGCGGCGGATCGTGGATTACCCCAATCTATGGGCCTATACGAGAGAGCTCTACCAATGGCCCGGCGTCGCCGCCACGACCCGTTTCGATCACATCGTGGAACATTACCACTACAGCCACGATACGATCAATCCGCACAGGATCATCCCGATCAATCCGATTCTGGACTGGACCGCGCCGCATGGGCGCGGCTCTCAGGAGGCCGCGGAATAATGCTGGGCCAGCGCGCCCAGATCCTCGGGCGCGATATCCTCGGGCACCATCATGCAGGCGTTCTTGACGTGCTGGAAAAGCGAGCCGTCTGAAAAGAACGTCGAGCTTGTGACGAAGATGATCTTGGCCTGCGGCCGCCGGTAGGCCGCGAAATCGGCAATCGCGAAGGCGCTTTCGCCCGGCAGGATCAAATTCAGGATCATCAAGCTAATGGGTTGATTGCTGAGCGCGGCGATCGCCTCATCCTGCCCGGAACACAGGAACGCATCGGCGTTCTGGCGCGCGATATGCCCGTGCCACAGCCTGCCCAATTCACGGTTATGCTCGACGATTAAAATCAAACCTCTTGCCTCACAGATTCTTCGTTCTTTGACGTTTCAACTCAAAATCAGGCAACATCTTTAACATTCTGTTAAATTGAGGTGTCCGCGCCAGCTGACGGCCGAAACCCGCGGCCGGAGCCTTGCAACATTCCGCCAAATCCTTTTCAACACGTCCAAACCGGAGGCGCGATGACAACCTGGATCACAGTGTGCGACACATGCAAGCAAGCTGACTGGGCCGACAGATCCGTCGAGCGCACCGATGGCGAGGTCTTTGCCGAACGTATAGAGCATCACGCCCAGGCGGTGAGCGGCCTGCGCGTGCGCCGCCATTCCTGTCTGATGGGCTGCGCCAATGCCTGCAATGTGACCATACAGGCAACGGGCAAGCTTTCCTACACCATGGGAAAATTCGACGGCACCGAGCCGGATGCAGAAGGCGTGGTCGCATACGCGGCGCTGCACGCGCAGTCACCGGCCGGGCAGGTGCCCTATCGCCAGTGGCCCGCGGCGGTCAAGGGGCACTTCATCACGCGCCACCCGCCGTTGCCGGACAACGAAAATTAGCGGCCGCGCCGCCCCTGGCCGCGATCACGGCGGCGGCATCGACGCGGCGCGGCAGCGCTGGGGCGGAGCGCGCGCCGACTGGATCGACCTGTCCACGGGCATCAATCCCGTCCCCTACCCCTTCGGCGCGATCCCGTCCGAGGCATGGACCGCCCTGCCGGACCGCGGCGCACTTGACCGGCTGCTCGATGCCGCACGCCGGTTCTGGTCCGTCCCCGAGGGTGCCGCCATCCTCGCCGCGCCGGGGGCCTCGGCGCTGATCGCACGGATGCCCGAGCTGCTGGCGCCAGGCAGCGTGCGCATCGATGCGCCGACCTATAACGAACATGCCGCGTCCTTCGAACGTGCGAAATGGCGGCCTGCGGACGCCGCCGCGCCGCCTGCGGTGCGGGTCGTCGTGCACCCGAACAATCCAACCGGCAGCTTCTGGCGCGAAACGGGTGCGGGAACCGAACTGACGATCATCGACGAGAGCTTTTGCGATGTCGCGCCAGGGCGCAGCCTGATCGCCCGTACCGCGGCCCCCGGCACGGTCGTGCTGAAAAGCTTCGGCAAATTCTGGGGGCTGGCAGGCGCGCGACTGGGGTTCGCGATCGCAGAGCCGTCACTGATCGCGGATCTGGCCGAGCGCCTGGGGCCCTGGCCGGTGTCGGGTCCCGCGCTGGACATCGGCGCGCAGGCACTGACCGATACCGGCTGGGCGAGCGAGACGCGCGCGCGGCTGGACCGCGACGCGGCGCGGCTGGACGCGCTCATGCAGAGGCACGGGAACCACCTGGTCGGCGGCACGAGCCTGTTCCGCCTGTACCGCCTGTCTAAGGCCACGCAATTGCGCGACCGGCTGGCCCGCGCGCACATCTGGACGCGCACGTTCCCCTATGATCCGACCTGGCTGCGGCTGGGCCTGCCGGGACCGGTCGAGGCCTGGGAAAGGCTGGAACGCGCGCTGGCTGAACCGCCGCGGACCTCATGACGACCGCCGCCATCCTGGCGATCGCCCTGATCCTCGATGCGCTCTTCGGCGAGCCGGAATGGCTGTGGCGGCGCTGGCCGCATCCGGCCGTCATGATGGGCGCGCTCATCGCGCACATCGACCGGCGGTTCAACGAGGGTGCGGCGCGGCGGTGGCGCGGCATCGCGGCCATGGCGGTGCTGTCCGCCGGCGCATGGGCCCTCGGTCTGGTGCTGGACACCCTGCCGGCGGTGGCGCAGGCGATTGTGGTGGCCGTGTTGCTGGCACAGCGCAGCCTATGCGATCATTTGCGCGATGTGGCCCTTGCCCTGCGCCGCGACCTGCCCGAGGGACGGCGCATGGTTGCGCGCATCGTGGGCCGCGACGTCGAGACGCTGGACCGATCGGATGTGGCGCGGGCCGCGATCGAAAGCGGCGCGGAAAACCTGTCGGATGGCATCGTGGCGCCCGCGCTGTGGTTTCTGGTCTTCGGCCTGCCGGGGCTCATCTTCTACAAGATCACGAATACCGCCGACAGCATGATCGGCTATCGCACCGAACGTCATGCGGAATTCGGCTGGGCGGCGGCGCGGCTCGACGACGTCGTGAACTGGCTGCCCGCACGGGCGACCGCCGTGCTGATCGCGCTCAGCCACGCCAGCAGGGGCGCAATTCGGATCGCGCGGCGCGATGCCCGCCTGCACCGCTCCCCGAATGCGGGCTGGCCCGAAGCCGCAATGGCGGCTGTTCTGAACGTCGCGCTCGCGGGGCCGCGGTATTATCACGGCGAATTGACCGCATATCCGCTCGTCCATCCCGAGGGGCGCAAAACCCTCTGCCCGCAAGACATCGAGGGCGCGATCCGGGTGCTCTGGCGGGTCTGGCTGCTGCTGCTCACAGGCGCGATCCTGCTTGCCGCGCCGGGCTGAGCGTTGCGGCGCGGCTAGGGAATGCTAGGCTCAGCCCGCATTCAGGAGGACTTCATGCAACGCAAGGCACTGCTCACCGCCACGACCCTCACGCTCGCTGCCGCCGCTATGTTTGCCGCCACGATCACCGCAGGTGCCGGTGCCGCGCGCGCCCAGACGCAGCCCCAGTGCGGCGGCGATTTTTCATCCTGGCTGGACGCCCTGCGTCAGGAAGCGCAAGCCAAGGGGTACGACCAATCCACGATCGACGGTTTCCTTCGCACCGCGCGGCTGGACCGGAACGTGCTGAAAGCGGATCGGGCGCAGGGGGTTTTTCAACTGCCCTTCATCGAGTTTTCCCGCCGCCTGATCAGTCAGAACCGGGTGGAAAACGGGCAAAAGCAGGCCAGAAAGTGGAACGCCGTTTTCGACCGGGTCGAACGGGACTACGGCGTCAGCCGGGGCGTGCTGCTGGCCTTCTGGGCGTTCGAGACCGATTTCGGACAGGTGCAGGGCGATTTCAATACCGTCAACGCGCTGCTCACCCTCAGCCATGACTGCCGCAGGCCGGAGCTTTTCCGCCCGCAAGTCATGGCCGCGCTGGAGCTCTACAAGCGCGGAGAGATCGACCCCGCCACCACCACCGGCGCCTGGGCCGGAGAAATCGGCATGGTCCAGATGCTTCCCGCCGACATCCTGGAAAACGGCGTGGATGGCGACGGCGACGGCAAGGTCAGCCTCAAGTCCTCGCCCCCCGATGCGCTCATGTCCGGGGGGAGGATGCTGCGCGCGCTTGGCTGGCGCGCGAATGAACCCTGGCTGCAAGAGATCGAGATGCCCCGCGATTTCGACTGGGCCAGCACCGGCTTGAACCACACCAGGACCGCCAGCGAATGGGCGGCGCTGGGGGTGCGGCCGCGCGAAGGCGCACTCAAGGGGCCGGACCTGCCCAGTTCGATCCTGCTGCCGCAGGGCCGCAAAGGTCCCGCCTTTCTGGCCTATCCGAACTACAGCGTGTTTTTCGAATGGAACCGTAGCTTCGTCTACGTCACCACCGCGGCCTATTTCGCCACCCGCCTCGAGGGCGCGCGCATATACGATGCGGGCAACCCCGACCCCGCATTTTCCGGCGACCAGATGAAGGAGCTGCAACGCAAGCTGGTTGCGCGCGGCTACGATGTCGGTTCCGTCGACGGGATATTGGGCGAGCGCACGCGCGAAGCCGTTCAGATGGAGCAGATCCGTCTCGGCCAACCCGCCGACGCCTGGCCCACGCGCGCCCTGCTGGACGCGCTGTAAGCGGCTGCTTCTTCTGGTCTCAAATATCCAAGTCCCTGCGCCGGACAGAATTCCGGCGCAGGGAAGACCGCGATGGGCGGGATCTGGATATTTTCCGACCAGAAGAAAACCCGCGTCACGCTCAGGCGACCATGGCCTCGGCCTTTTTCAGATCGACGCTGACCAGCTGGCTGACCCCCTGTTCGGCCATGGTGACACCGAACAGCCTGTCCATACGGCTCATGGTGATGGCGTGATGCGTGATGATCAGAAAGCGGGTGCCGGTGCGGCGCGACATCTCGTCCAGAAGGTCGCAGAACCGCGTGACATTCGCATCATCCAGGGGCGCGTCGACCTCGTCCAGCACGCAGATCGGCGCGGGGTTGGCCAGGAAGACCGCGAAGATGAGGGCCATCGCGGTCAGCGTCTGTTCTCCCCCCGACAACAACGACAGGGTCGAGAGTTTCTTGCCGGGCGGCTGGCACAGGATTTCAAGCCCGGCGTCCAGCGGGTCGTCGCTTTCGACCAGGACCAGCCGCGCCTCGCCGCCGTTGAACAGATGGGCGAAGAGCATGGCGAAATTCCTGTTCACCTCCTCGAACGCGTCCAGCAGCCGCGCGCGGCCCTCCTTGTTGAGGCTCGCCACCGCCAAGCGCAGCTGCGCCACCGCATCCGCGAGATCCTGCCTGTCGCGGGCAAGGCCGTCATGTTCTTCGCGCACGGTGCGGGCGTCCTCCTCTGCGCGCAGGTTGACGGCGCCCAAGGCGTCGCGTTGGCGCCGCAGCCGATGAACCTCGGCCTCCACCGTCGCGGCGGGCGGCAAGGGGGCCGCCCCCAGGCCCAAGGTGCCCTCCAGCGTCTGCGGGTCGCAATCCAGCGCCTCCTCGATCCGGGCGGCGGCCGCTTCGACAGCCTGAAGCGCCGCGTCCGAGCGCGCGTCGGCCACCGCGCGGCGTTCGCGCGCGGCGGAGGCCGCGCGCTCGCCGTCGCGTTCGGCCTGGTCCGCCTGTTGCAATTCCGCCTCCGCCCGGGACAGGGCATGTTCCGCCCGCTCATGCCGATCGGCCGTTTCGGCGGTCCGTTGGTCAAGCGAGGCGGCTTCCGCATCCAGGTCCCGCGGCAGCGCCCGCGCGGCGCTCAGCTCCGTCTCGCTGGCCTGCAATCGCTGGGATAGTTCCGCGATGCGGGTCTCCGCGCTGCCGCTGCGCGTCAGCCACATCGCATGATCCTGCGCGATCTGACGCAGCCGGGCGGCGCGCGCCTCGTCATCGCGGCGCTGCTCCGATTCGGCCGCGCGCCGCGTCAGCATCGTCAAACGCGCGGCCTCCACCGCCAGGCGCAGCTCATCGACCTGCACCTCGAGCTGGCCCAGATCGCCCAGCGCGCTCAGACGTCCGCGCGCCAGCGCCAGCTCTTCCTCCGCGGTCTGATGCTCCGCGCGCAGCGCTTCCAGCGCGTGCGTCGCGGTCTCGACCGCGGTATTCGCGCGCGTGCGGTCGGCCTCCGCCTTGCTGTCGGCGCGGGATGCCTCGGCAAGGCGTTGGTCGGCGGATTTGACGGCGCCGCGACAGGCTTGCTCCTCTTCCCTGCACTGGCGCAACTCCGCCAGCAGGGCCCCATGGCGCTGCGTGCAGGCATCGAGATCGCGCTGCATCTCATCGATCTGATCTTGCAGGGCGGCGCGGCGATTGACTTGCTGCAAGTGCAGCGCGGCGGCCGAGGGCGCATCATCCACCGAAAGCCGCAGCCCGTCCCAGCGCCACAGATCCCCCGCCTGACTGACCAGTCGCTGCCCCGTCGCCAGCCGCGCCTGCATCGCGGCCCCCTCGGCAGGGGCGACGACCCCGATCTGCGCCAGCCGCCGCGCCAGCACCTGCGGCCCGCCGACAAAGCGCGACAACGGTACGGCCCCCTCGGGCAGCGCCGGCATGTCGTCCCGCACCGGCAGCGCGATCCAGCCCGTGTCCGCGCCCGCCTCGGCCTCCGCCTGCCGCAGATCGTCGGCCAGCGCGGCGCCCAATGCGGGCTCGTAGCCCGGCGTCACCTCGACCAGATCCAAAAGCCGCCCCCCCGTCGCCGCGTCGGGACGCAACAGCCGGTCGAGCGCCGAGAATTCCGCCGTCAGGGCAGCCGCCTCACCGGCAAGCGCGGCTTTCTCGCGCGCGGCGTCGGCCTCCCGAACGGCAAGCTCGGCCCTGGTCTTTTCCGCCTGGTGCAGATCCTGCACGGCCCTGTCCGCATCCTCTTCGGCCTGCCCAAGGGCCTGTGCCGTCCGTGCGACCTGCGCGGAAAGATCGCTGAGCGCTGCTCGCGCCTGCGCGGCATCGCCTTCGCGGCGGGAGATCTCCGCCGCCACGCGGTCCAGCTTGCGCTGCACGTCCTGCTGTTCCTGCACCGCCGCGTGATGCAGGGCGGATTGCCGCGCCAGCTCCTCGGCACGGCGCGCATGTGCCGCCTCCCGCTCGGACAGGAACGCCCCGGCCTGTTCAGCCGCGGCATGTGCGGCATGAAGCCGGTCCGCCGCGCCCGCGTCCTGCTGCTGCAATGCCGCCTGTTCCTGCGCCAAGCGCGCGATCGTGCTGCCCGCGTCCTCGCTGAGCGCGGTTTCGCGTTCCATGTCGCGGCGCAACTGTTCGATGCGCGCCTCCAGCCGGGTGATCGTCTCGGCCGCGCGGGCACGCTTTTCTGCTAGCTGGTCCATGTCCTGTTGCAACTGTTGGCGCAGCGCGGCCGCGATCGTGCGCTCCTCGCGCAGGGGGATCATCGCGGCTTCCTGCGTCTGGCGCCGCGCGCGTGCCTCTTCGGCGCGGCGTTCCATCGAGACAGCCTCCGCGGCCAGGTTCGCGGCCTCGTCGCGGGCTTTGCGCGTCTGCTCTTGCGCCGTGTGCCAATGGCGGTAGAGCAACAGCCCCTCGGCCTGCCGCAGATCGGCGCCGATTTCGCGGTAGCGTTCGGCCTGTCGCGCCTGACGCGCCAGTTGCGCCAACTGTCCGGCAAGCTGTTCGAGCACATCCTCGACGCGGGCCAGATTGGTCTCGGTACCCTTCAGCTTCAGCTCCGCCTCGTGGCGGCGCTGGTAGAGCCCGGAAATACCGGCGGCCTCCTCCAGAATGCTGCGGCGCGCTTTCGGTTTGGCGTTGATCAGCTCCGCGATCTGGCCCTGACGGACCAGCGCGGGCGAATGCGCCCCGGTGGAGGCATCCGCGAACAGCATCTGAACATCGCGCGCCCGCGCCTCCTTGCCGCCGATCTTGTAGGACGAACCGGCATTGCGCGTGATCCGGCGCACCACCTCGAAACTGTCGGCGTCGTTGAAACCGGCAGGGGCCAGACGCTCGGCATTGTCGATGGTCAGCACGACCTCGGCGAAGCTGCGTGGCGGCCGCGTCTGCGCGCCGGCAAAAACCACATCCTCCATCCCGCTGCCGCGCATGGCGCTGGCCCGGTTTTCGCCCATGACCCAGCGCAGGGCCTCCAGCAGGTTCGACTTGCCACAGCCGTTAGGCCCCACCACGCCCGTCAGCCCGTCGGAGATCACCAGATCCGACGGGTCCACAAAACTTTTGAAGCCGTTCAGTTTCAATCTGCTCAGACGCAAGGATCAGGGTCCGTTTTGATTCCATCAAGTCCGCGCTTGTCGAAGCGTGAACCGCCCCTGTCAATCGCTGCCCGCAGGATAAGGCAATAGATCGCCATCCCGCCAGCCGACATTGTCCGGCAGCCTGCGGCGCGACCGACCCGCCAGGGCACGATTCCCGCCCATCCTGCGCGCGCGCCCTTGACCCTGCCCCGCCGGTAGGTCTAGCGTCAGGGTCACATGGTCTTCCGCGGGCGCAAAGCGCCTGGAAGTGAAATGGGAATTCGGTGTGGGTGACCCAATCAGGGGCCCGATGCCGAAGCCGCCCCCGCGACTGTAAGCGGTGAGCGCCCCGTCGATATGCCACTGGCGCAAGGACGCGCCGGGAAGGCGACGGATGCGTTTTGACCCGCAAGCCAGGAAACCAGCCGTGTCACAAGTGAAACCTCCTGTCGGGTGTGACAGGCAAAGGAGTATGACGATATGACCACCAAGGCAATTCTGGCTTCCAGCGAGACCTCCGATCTGCGCGGCATCGGTGCCGCCGTGCTGGCCGGGCTCGTGCTGCTGTTCGCGGCGGGCATTTCGCAGGCGTCGGTGCTGCACAACGCGGCCCACGACCAGCGCCACGCCATCGCTTTCCCCTGCCACTGATCCGATGACCAAACGGATTTTCGTCAGCGCGCTGTTCGCTGGCCTGGCCGCGGGGCTTGTCGCCGCGGCCCTTCAGCTGTGGCTGATCGTGCCGCTGATCCTGCAAGGCGAGCTTTATGAGACCGGCGCGCAGGTGCATTTCACCGACGGCGCCGCCCAAAGTGCGGCCCCGATGACCGGCATCGGCGCGGATCTGTCGCGCCACGCGATGACCGTCGGCATGAATGTGGTGGCCTTCACCGCCTTTGCCTTGTTGATGGTCGCGGGGTTCGCGATAGCCGGGCTGCGCGGCCGCCCGGTTTCTGCCCGCGCCGGCGTGATCTGGGGGCTGGCCGGTTTTCTCGGCTTCGCGCTCGCCCCGTCGGTGGGCCTGCCGCCGGAGCTGCCGGGCACGATCGGCGCGGCGCTCGAATCGCGACAGCTGTGGTGGGGGCTGACGGTGATCTGTTCGCTCTCGGGGCTGGGTTTGATCGCCTGGGCCGGGCGGTGGTCGGGCATCCTTGCCGGAATCGCGTTGATATTGCTACCGCATCTCATCGGCGCGCCACGTATCGACACCTATTTCGGCGTCGCCCCGCCGGAGCTCGCCTCGCTTTTCGTGGCGCGAAGCCTTGCTGTCTCCGCCGTGAGCTGGGCGTTTCTGGGGGCTGTCGCCGCGTGGTTCTGGACCGGTGGTGGACGGGACGCCAAAGCGGCCGATAACATCCGCCCATGACAAACCGATATGTGGAAATCACGGTAATGTCGGCCCTGGCCGCCGAAAGCCGGGATCTGATCGACGGCAGCCAACGGGCGCTTCTGGCGGTATATCCGCCGGAAGAGGTCTATTCCCTTTCGGCCGAGGAGCTGGAGGCACCGGACATCCGTTTTTACGTGGCCCGGCTGGACGGGACGGCGCGCGGCTGTGTCGCCGCGCTGGAAAAGCCGGACTATGTCGAGGTCAAGCGCCTCTACGTCGCCCCCGAAGCCCGCGGCCACGGCCTGTCGCGCCACCTGATGCAGCGGCTGGAAGCGGATGCGGCGCGCGGTGGCCACCGAGTTGTGCGGCTGGAAACCGGTCCCGGCCTGCAAGCGGCGGTCAGCCTGTATCGCCGGATGGGCTACAGCGAAACCGGACCCTTCGGCGAGTATTCCGATCATCCGTCGAGCCTGTTCATGGAAAAGGCGCTGTATCAGGCGATGAGCGGCGCCGACTGACCACGCACAGCGCCGCTTGAGGCCCGGCCCGCTCCTCTGGCCGGGGGGTCGCCAGACCCCAAGCCCGATGCCCGCTTTTTCCGAAGCGGCATCCAATACCCCCTGCACCGACAGCCCCCGCCGACGCAACGCCGCCGTCCACCCATCGCGGAAGCCATTGTACTTGCCTTCTCAGAGCACTGCTGACAGGACTAGCTCATGCAAGAGCCTCCGCAACAGACACAAAGCGTCCACGACCCGCTTGACCCGGCACGGGTGATAGCGCTGCATCACACGCTGGGCCACAGCGGCACGGCGCCGGATACCCTGCCTCCCTTGGGCCATTACCTGTATTTCTGGGACCCTCGGCCCCCGGACGCGCTTGGCCGCGACGGCCATCCGAAGGTCGGCGATTTCATCCCCGATCTGGGTCTGCCGCGCCGGATGTGGGGCGGCGGACGGTTGACATTTCACGCACCGATCGCACTGGGCCAGCCCGCCGAAAAGCGCAGCAGGATCATCCGGGTCACGCGCAAGAAGGGCAACAGCGGCCCGCTCGGCTTTGTCACCCTATGCCATGAATTCTTTCAGAATGGTGAACGCTGCCGGATCGAGGAACAGGACCTGATCTACCGCGAAGATCCCCGCCCCGACGCGCCCGCGCCGCTGACGATCGACGCCCCCATGGACGAGGACCACCTGGAACACGCCGGTTTCGACAGCACGCAGCTGTTCCGATATTCGGCACTGACCTTCAACGGGCACCGCATCCACTACGATCAGGATTATTGCAGCCGGGTCGAAGGTTATCCTGGGCTGGTCGTCCACGGGCCGTTGCTGGCGCAACTTCTGGTAGATATGGCGCAGCGTCTGATCGGGCCGATCGCGTCTTTCAAGTTCCGCAGCACGGCGCCGCTGTTCCTGTTCGAGACGGCGGAGCTCTGCGCGCGCGAACGCAACGGCGGGTTGATGCTGTGGGTGCGCGGCCCGGACGGTCGGCAATGCATAGTGGCCGACGCGACGCCGCACCTATCCTAGCAGGTCGCGTCACAAGTTCGCCTTTACCGCGAACCGCTCCGGGATCTCGTCGCGCCCCTCCAGGATCAGCCCGGCCATCACCTCGCCGACCTTCGGCGCCATGCCGAAGCCGATCTTGAAACCGCCGTTGGCGATGAAGACATCGGGCAGCGTCGGATGCCGCCCCAACATCGGCGCCCGGCTGCGCGCGCGCGGGCGCACCCCCGCCCAGCGGTCGACAACCGGCGCGCGCGCCAGCGCCGGCATCGCGGCCATCGCGCGATCATGGAGCGCATCGAGCTGCGCATCGACGCGATCCGGCGCATCGAAAAACCGTTCGCTGGTCGAGCCGATCGCGAGCGTGCCGTCGTCATGCGGCACGAAGTGCAGCGTGTCGGCAAAGATCTGCGGCAAGCCCGCCGCGTCGTGGCGCAACAGCAGCGCCTGCCCCTTGACCCCGGCGCCGACCGCGCGCGGCGCCCCCTTGGACAGCGCGGCCAGGCCTTGGTATCCCGTCGCCCAGACCTGAATGCCCGCAGGCGGCGCGGCCTCGGTCACCTCGATCACCCCCCCGCGCGCCACGAAGGCCCGGGCCAGCGCCAGGGTCGCCCGCCGCGGATGGATCAACGCCGAAAGCGTGTCGTGGATCAGATAGCCGGTGGCCGATGGCGGCGCCCAATGCGGAAAATCCGATGTCTTGCACACCCGCCAGCGCGCGGCCCCCTGCCAAAGCGCATCGGCCGATGCCTGCCTGTCGCGCGCACGGTCAAGTGCGGCCGCATCGGGGACCGGCTGCAACCGACCGCTGCGCCGATAGCCGCTGGAACAGCCCGAAACCTGCTCCACCTCGGTCCAGAAGGCTTCCGCCGACAGCAGGCTTTCAAACTGGAACGCCTTCTTTTCATTCCAGTTTTCCGGCGTGTGCGGCGCCAGCGCCCCGACAATGCCGCCCGATGCACCCGCCGCCACCCCCCGGCGGTCGACCACCCGCACGCGGGCACCGCGACGCTGGCAGGCCCAGGCCACCGAAAGGCCGAAGATCCCCGCTCCCACGACGGTCATGTCCCGCATTGCCATTACCTCGCCGCTCGCTCATCTTGCCCGGGAAATTCTGACTTAGGACATCCGATGCACCGCGACCAGAGCGCAGAGCTGGACTGGAAAGACGATCTCATCCCGGTGTCGACCAGATTCGCGGATCCGTATTTTTCCATCCACGACGGGCTGGAGGAAACCCGTCACGTCTTTCTCGCGGGCAACGACCTGCCCGCGCGGTTTCGCGCCGGGTTCCACATTGCGGAGCTCGGCTTCGGCACCGGGTTGAACGCGCTCGCGGCCTGGCGGTGCTGGCGCGAAAGCGGCGCGGCGGGGCCGCTGCGGTTTACCAGCTTTGAGGCCTATCCGATGTCCGCCGATCAGATGGCGCGCGCGCTGCGCAGCTTTCCGGCGCTCGACGAGGAAGCCGACGCGCTGGTCCGGGCCTGGGCGCGCGCGCCGGGGCGGCTTTTTGCGGAGGGGCTGGAGTTGCGCGTGATCTTCGGCGATGCGCGCGCGCAGCTGCCGCGCTGGCCGGAACGCGCCGATGCATGGTTCCTCGACGGGTTTTCGCCCGCCCGCAACCCGGAAATGTGGGGCGCCGATCTGATGCGACAGGTCGCGGCGCACACAGCCCCGCAGGGCAGTTTCGCGACCTATACCGCCGCGGGTCACGTCCGCCGGAGCCTCGGCGACGCCGGCTTCGCCGTGCAGCGCAGCGCGGGCTACGGCACAAAGCGGCACATGAGCAGCGGACGCATTGGAATGGCCCGATGAGAGAGCAAAACGTCAGGCTGGGCATCTTTCTGATGATCGCGACGACCCTGGTGTTTTCAGTGCAGGACGGCGTTTCGCGGTATCTGGCCGGAGAATACAACATCTTCATGGTCGTGATGATCCGGTTCTGGTTTTTCGCGACCTTCGTCATCACCGTGGCCAGCCGCCGGGTGGGCGGACTGCGCGCGGCGGTCCGGACCGAGCAGCCATTTCTGCAAATCTTTCGCGGTTTCCTGCTGGTCGCCGAAATTTGCGTGATGGTGCTGGCGTTCGTCACGCTGGGCCTTGTCGAAAGCCATGCGGTCTTCACGACCTATCCGCTGCTGATCGCGGCGCTGTCCGGCCCGGTGCTGGGGGAAGCGGTCGGATGGCGGCGGTGGCTGGCGATCGGTTTCGGCTTTCTCGGGGTGCTGATCATACTGGAGCCGGGCTACGGCGTGTTTACCCCGGCCGCGATGATCCCGCTGGCGGCGGCGCTGATGTTCGCGCTCTACGGCTTGCTGACCCGCTACGCGGCGCGCAAGGACAGCGCCGCCACCAGTTTTTTCTGGACCGGGGCGACCGGGGCCCTGGCGATGACGCTGATCGGGGTCTGGTTCTGGGAACCGATGACCCCCACCGACTGGATCTGGATGGGCAGCCTGTGCATCACGGGCGCGCTGGGCCACTGGCTGCTGATCAAGTGCTACGAGGTGGCCGAGGCCAGCGCCGTGCAGCCCTTCGCCTATCTGCAACTGGTCTTCGTGTCGGTCATCGGGTTGAGCGTCTTCGGCGAGACCATTCGCCCCAACGTGGCCCTGGGCGCGCTGCTGATCGTGGCGGCGGGGCTCTTCACGCTCTGGCGCGAACGCCAGGCGCGAAGACGGTCCGCCTGACCTGTCGGCCTAGCGCAGCTTCAGCTCCTCCGTCGGGCGCAGGGGCTGCACCTCCCCGATCAGGCGCATCTGGTAGATCGGGATCGATTCCATCACCCGCATGATATAATTGCGCGTTTCGCGGAACGGCACATGTTCGACCCAGTCGACGGGATCGACCTTTTCGCTGCGCGGATCGCCGTAGCGCGCCATCCAGGTGCGCGGACGCCCCGGCCCCGCGTTGTACCCGGCCGCGACCAGCGCCATGTTGCCGTCGAACTGTTCGATCAGCTCGGCCAGATAGGCGCTGCCCAGCCGCGCGTTGTAGGGACCGTCCGTGACCAGCCGTGCCGAGGAATAGGCAACGCCCTCCTGCTTTGCCATCATCTTGGCGGTGCCGGGCATCAGCTGCATCAGACCGCGCGCGCCCACCGGGCTGATCACTGCGGGGTTGAACTCGCTCTCGCGGCGCGCGATCGACAGGGCCAGGGGTTTGCCCACCGGCAGAACCGACTGCGTCAGCTCCGTCACCGGGTAATAGGCCTCCTGCAAGACGAATCCGCGCTGCGCGGCGTCCTTCGCCAATTTCAGCGCGGCGTAGGTTTCGTCGAGGTCCAGCATGAGGCGGGCCAATTTGCCCATCGTCGCCTCATCGAGGGTCTCGCTCAACTGCCGCACGAAACGGGTGCCCAGCATCCGCTCGTTCGATTTGAAGAGCATCAGGCTCGCCCTCAGCAGATCGGATTCGATCAGCGCGGTCTTTTGCCAGCCGGTATGATCCTGGCGCCCCATCAGCGCCGGATCGGTCGGTGCGTCGATCTTTTCCGCGGCGAGTTGTCCGTAAAAGCTGGTCTGGTGCTTCGCGCCCTCGGCATATGCGGCGCGCGCCTTTTCGGGCTGGTTCATCGCCTCATAGGCACGCCCCATCCAATAGCCGGCCCTGCCCAGGCTGATCGGGCTGGAAACGGCATCGCGGTGATTGGTGAAATGCTTCAACGCCAGGTCGGGCTTGTCGAGCTGGCGCAGCGCGACATAGCCCGCGATCCATTCCAGATCCGCATAATCGGAACCGCTCGAAAGCCCGTGCTGGGAAGCGAGCGCATAGGCTTCTTCGCCCTTGTCGTCGCGCATGGATTGGCGCGCCATGGCGCGGCGGCGATTGGCCCAGGCCTCCGCCTCGCCCAGATCGCCCGACGCGCTCTGCGCGCGCAGCAGATCAAGGGCGCTGTCGTAGCGCTTCTTGCCGAGGCGCCACAGGAACCGCTCATAAGCCAGACCGGGATCGTCGCGCAGCTTTTCCGGCACGGCGGCGATCGCGGCGTCCACTCCGGCCTGTTTGCGCCGCAGCGCGATCCGCGCGCGCGCGAGGGCCTTCATGTCGTCGCCGACCAGCGGGAACATCGCCTCGGCATCCGAAAAGCGGCCGCGCCACAACAGCATGTCCAGGCGCGCATCATGCTGATCCTTGAGCAGGCGGGAGTGTCGCGCGAGGTAGAGCGCCTGCATGTTCTCGTTCATCGGGATGGTTTTCCACGCCTCGACGATGACGCGGTCCGCATCTGCGGCGCGACCTTGCGCGCGCAGCGCGGCACCGTAGCGCAGCGCACCGGCCGAGGTGCCGGGCGCGGCGTCGGCGAAATAGGCGATCACCTGCGCATCGGTGACCCTGCCGTCGATGCTGCGCTCGCCCTTGATGCGCAGCAGATCCAGCCCCGGCCAATCGGCGTGATCGCGCAGGAACGCGACGTATTCGTCAAAGTCGCCCACCCCCGCGCGCAGCCGGTGCCATTCGCCCAGCGCCTGCACGACCGGATCGTCGGAGGTGGTCAGATTGTCCCAATCGCGTGCCCTGACCCGCATCATCAGGCGCGACACGTCGCGCACGTCGGCAGCCTGCGCCAGGGCCGCCGCATCGCGGCGCGACGCCAGCACCGCGGCGGAGGGCAGATCGCGTGCGACGGGGCGAAGCATCTGCTCCTCGACGCTGTCGGGATTGCGCGTGCTCGCCCTGGCATCCACCGGGATCGAGTCGATCACCTCCGGCCGCGGGATCGGGCCGTCTTCCACTTCGGCGAGCGTGCCGCCCGCGGAAAGCCCGCCTGCCAACATTGCCGTTACAAAAATACCACGCACCATCACAAACTATCCTCCTCGGTTAACGCAGGACTGTATCGTGAACGGAAGTTCCAGCAACTCACATCTTTCAAATGGCCCATCACCCGGCTAGGTTCCGCCAGTTTTCAACAGCGGCGACTCGACCGCGGAGAGGAGAAGCGCGAGATGTTCAGAGGTTCCATTCCTGCCCTGGTCACGCCGTTCAAAGACGGCTCCGTGGACATTGATACGCTTAAATCCTTAATAGAATGGCATATTTCCGAAGGCACCAACGGGCTCGTCCCGGTCGGCACCACCGGCGAGAGCCCCACGCTCAGCCATAGGGAGCACGAAGCCGTCGTGACCGAGACGGTGAAGGCCGTGAACGGGCGCATCCCGGTGATTGCGGGCGCGGGGTCCAACAACACCACCGAATCGATTCGCCTGGTGGAACACGCGCGCTCGGTCGGCGCCGATGCGGCGCTTGTCGTCACGCCCTATTACAACAAGCCCACCCAGGCCGGATTGATCGCGCATTACAACGCGTTGAACGAGGTGGGGCTGCCCATCATCATCTACAACATTCCCGGCCGCTCGGTTGTGGATATGTCGCCCGAGACGATGGGCACCCTGGCCCGGCTGGAAAACATCATCGGCGTCAAGGATGCGACCGGCGACATTTCCCGCGTGTCCTTGCAGCGGATGCGGTGCGGCACGGATTTCATTCAACTCTCGGGCGAAGATGACACCGCGCTGGCCTTCAACGCGCATGGCGGCGTCGGCTGCATTTCCGTCACCGCGAACATCGCGCCGCGCCTCTGCGCCGAATTCCAGCGCGCAACGCTCGAAGGCGACTTCGCCAAGGCGCTGGAATATCAGGACCTGCTGATGCCGCTGCATCAGGCCGTCTTCACCGAACCGGGGGTCGTCGGCGCCAAATACGGCATGTCCTTGCTGGGCAAATGCCGCGAGGAGGTCCGCCTGCCCCTGACCGAGATGACGGCCGGCACGCGTCAGATCATGAAGGACGCGATGGTGCACGCGGGGCTTTTGACCTAGGTGGCGCGCAACGGACGCGGCTTGGCCATCGGCGCGATTCACACTATATCGGCCTGATCATGGCAAATGCGAAATCAGACCCGAATTACAAGGTGATCGCCGAAAACCGGCGCGCGCGCTACGACTATGCGATCGAGGACGACCTGGAATGCGGCATCATGCTGGAAGGGTCCGAGGTCAAATCGCTGCGCACCAAATCCGCCAATATCGCCGAAAGCTATGCCGCCGTCGAAGAGGGGGAGCTGTGGCTCGTCAACAGCTATATCGCCCCCTATGAGCAGGCCAGGACCTTCGGCCATGAGGAACGGCGGCGACGCAAGTTGCTGGTCTCGCGCAAGGAGCTTGCGCGCTTGTGGAATGCCACCCGCCGCGAAGGCATGACGCTGGTGCCGCTGGTGATGTATTTCAACCACCGGGGGATCGTGAAGCTCAAGATCGCGATCGCCAAGGGCAAGAAGAACCACGACAAGCGCCAGACGGAGGCCAAGCGCGACTGGCAGCGCCAGAAGGCGCGCCTGTTGCGGCACAACGCCTAGATCCCTTGCCAGCCCGTCGGTGCGTCGGTAGGTCAGTACCACGCGCTGAAGGAGGCCGAGATGAGCGAAAGCGATCCCAAGACCCTAGTTTCCACAGATTGGCTGGAGCGCCATCTGAAAGACCCCGATCTGCGCATCCTGGACGGCTCGCTCTATTTGCCCGACGCGCAGCGCGACGCCCGTGCCGAATACGACAACGCCCATATCCCCGGCGCGCGGTTTTTCGACATCGACGACATCTCTGACAATCGCTCGGATATGCCGCATATGGCGCCCAGCCCGGAAAAGTTCATTTCCCGCCTGCGCGCGATGGGCGTGGGCGACGGACATCAGGTGGTCGTCTACGACGGCGCGGGATTGTTTTCGGCCGCGCGGGTCTGGTGGCTTTTCCGGCTGATGGGAAAGACGGATGTGGCCGTGCTGGACGGCGGAATGCCGAAATGGCAGGCCGAGAACCGCCCGACGGAGGACCTGGCCCCGATGATCCGCGACCGCCACATGACGGTGCAGAGACAGGCGCCGCTGGTCCGGGATGTCACCCAGGTCGCCGCGGCGTCCAAGCTGGGCGATCATGAGATCATCGACGCCCGCTCGCCCGGCCGTTTCCGCGGCGATGAGCCCGAACCGCGCAAAGGGCTGCGCGCGGGCCACATCCCCGGATCGCGCAACGTGCATTACCGCAGCCTGCTGAACGACGACGGCACGATGAAGGACGCCGAGGCACTGCGCGGCATCTTCACCAGGGCCGGCGTGGATCTGGACAAGCCTGCCATCACCACCTGCGGATCAGGCGTCACCGCGGCGGTCCTGTCGCTGGCGCTGGAACACCTCGGCCACCGCGACCATGCGCTCTATGACGGCTCATGGGCCGAATGGGGCATGTACGGCGACCTGAAAGTCGCGACAGGAGACGCCTGATGTTCGAAAATCTGAAGGAACACCCCGCCGACAAGATCCTGGCGCTGATGCAGACCTTTCGCGACGATCCGCGCGACGACAACGTGGATCTGGGCGTCGGCGTCTTTCGCAACGCGCAGGGTGCCACCCCCGTGATGCAGGCGGTGAAACAGGCCGAACAGCGCCTGTGGCAGCAGGAAACCACCAAAAGCTATGTCGGGCTGACCGGCGATCCGGCCTTTGCCGATGCGATGATCGCGCTGCTGCTGGGCGACGCGGTCGCGCGGGCGCGCATCGCCGCGGCGGCCACGCCCGGCGGCACCGGCGCCGTCCGGCAGGGGCTGGAGCTGATCCGCATGGCGCAGCCGGACGCCACGGTCTGGGTTTCCGATCCGACCTGGCCCAATCATCTGAGCATTCTGAAACATCTGGGGGTGCCGACACGCCCCTACCGCTATTTCGACAATGCCACCGGCGGCGTCGATTTCGACGGCATGTGCGCCGATCTGGAAGCCGCCCACCCCGGCGATGTCGTGCTTTTGCATGGCTGCTGCCACAACCCCACCGGCGCGAATCCGACCATGGCCCAGTGGGCGGAGCTGATCGCCCAGATGCAGGAACAGGGGCTGACGCCTTTCGTCGATATCGCCTATCAGGGCTTCGGCGACGGGCTGGAGGACGACGCGGCCGGGCTGCGGATGGTGGCCTCCGAGATGCCCGAGACGCTGATCGCGGCGAGCTGTTCCAAGAACTTCGGCATCTATCGCGAGCGCGCGGGCATCCTGCTGGCCGTTGGCGACGCCGGGGCTGCGCGCGATCTGACGCAGGGCAACCTGGCCTATCTGAACCGGCAGAATTTCTCCTTTCCGCCCGACCACGGCGCGCGGCTGGTCACGATGATCCTGACCGATGCGGAGCTGCGGGCCATGTGGCAAGAAGAGCTTGAGCAGATGCGCCGCGGCATGCTGGATCTGCGCCGGCAGCTGGCCGAGGAGCTGCGCCGCCGCAGCAATTCGGAGCGTTTCGATTTCCTCGCCGAGCATCGCGGCATGTTCTCGCGTCTGGGCACGACGCCCGAAAACGTGGAGAAACTGCGCCGCGATCACGGGATCTATCTGGTCGGTGACAGCCGCATGAACATCGCGGGACTGAACGCGGAAACGGTCCCGCATCTGGCCCGCGCCATCGTCGATGCGGGCATCTGAAAGACCTCCCGGCCGCCCGACCGCGAAGGTTTTCGACAATCGACCGGAACCTTGGTACATTCAGTTTGTTGAATACACGAAATTGGAATTGAATCGGGTGCCGCATGTTTCACAGAACCAGTCCGTCCAACGGAAAGGGCTCTCCTCGCGTCGAAGGCTTTTACGACAAGGCTTCGGGAAGCTGTCAGTATATCGTCATCGACGAGGCGACGAAGGCTGCCGCACTTGTCGATATCGTGCTGGACTTCGATCCGGCGCAAGCCGCGACCGCGACAGACAGTGCGCAGGAAATCGTGGATTTCGTCAAATCCGAAGGACTTAAGGTCGAGTGGATACTCGACACCCACCCGCACGCCGACCATCTGATGGCAAGCGCGTGGCTCAAGGAACAGCTGGGCGCGCCCGCCGCGATCGGCGCCAAGGTCCGCGATATCGCGCAGCTGTGGCGCGGCATCTACAACACCCCCGACGCCTTTGACGTCGACCGCGATTTCGATCGGCTTTTCGACGATGGCGACAGTTTCACCATCGGCGAGCTGGAGGCGCGCGTCATGCTGTCCACCGGCCATACGCTGGGCTCCATCAGCTACATCATCGGCGATGCGGCGATGGTGCATGACACCTTCATGCATACCGACGCGGGCACGGCGCGGGCGGATTTTCCGGGTGGCTCGGCCTCGGATCTCTACCGCTCGCTCCAGCAGATCCTGTCGCTGCCCGACGAGACGCGGCTATTTGTCGGCCACGACTATGGCACCGAGCAGCGCGAAGACCCGGCGTGGGAATCCACCGTGGCGGAGCAGCGCGCGCACAACACCCATATCGGCGGCGGCGTCGATGAACAGGAATTCGTCACCCTGCGCGAAAAGCGCGACGCGACCCTGTCGCTGCCCGACCGGATGCTGCACGCGCTACAGGTCAACCTGCGCGGCGGCCGTCTGCCCGAGGCCGAATCCGACGGGCATCATTATTTCAAGATACCGGCGAATAAGTTCTGACCCGGATACCCGGACGGATTCACCCGACAGGAGACGATGCGATGAAGAAGGAAAACACCGACGGCGGCGTTCTGGAAACCTGGGACGTCGATGAGGTTCAGGGTGCGCTCGCCGACAATGAGATCGTGCTGATCGACGTGCGCACGCCCCAGGAATACATGCTGGAACACATCGAGGGCGCGCTGCTGATGCCCTTGCCGTTTTTCGACGCGAGGAACCTGCCGACGCAGGATGGCAAGCGGCTCGTGTTCCACTGCGGCTCCGGCGTGCGCTCCGAAAAGGCGGCACGGCAGGCGCTGGCGGCGGGGATCGACCCCGTGGCGCATCTGGGCGGCGGTTTCGGCGCGTGGAAAAAGGCGGAACAACCCTATGTCTCGACCGACATGGCCACCGGCGGCTACAAGGACGTCGCGGGCAAGGGCTGAGGGCATCTCCGCGCCGGCCCGACGGCGCGCGGATCATGTGCCAGGACAAAACCGCCCGGCAGCACTGCCGGGCGTTTTTTTTCGCGCAAATCTCAGCGGCTCAGCCGCGCGCAAGCTCGGGGTAGGCTTCCATCCCCAGCTCTGCCATGTCGAGGCCGGTGGTCTCCGCCTCTTCGCTGACGCGGATTCCGCTCACCGCCTTCAGGATCAGCCAGACCGCCGCCGAGGACGCGACCACGAAGGCCCCCACGATCAGGATGGAATAGACCTGCACCAGAAGCTGCGCCTCGGGGTTGGTCAGCACCACGGCCAGCGTGCCCCAGATCCCCGCGAACAGATGCACCGGGATGGCGCCGACCACGTCGTCGATCTTGAGCCGGTCGAGAAACGGCACCGCAAAGACGACCAGGGCCCCGCCCACGCCGCCGATCAGCGCGGCCATGCCGAGCGACGGGGTAAGCGGTTCCGCCGTGATCGACACCAGACCCGCCAGCGCGCCGTTCAGGATCATGGTCAGGTCGGGCTTGCGGTACATAAGCTGCGTCAGGATCAGCGCGACGACCGCGCCGCCGGCGGCACCCGCGTTGGTGTTGGACAGGATGCGCCCCACATCGGCCGCGTCACCGACAGATCCCATTGCAAGCTGCGATCCGCCGTTGAAACCGAACCAGCCGAACCACAGGATCATCGTGCCCAGCGTCGCCAGCGACAGGTTCGAGCCGGGCATCGGGATCGTGCGGCCGTCCTTGTATTTACCCAGACGCGGCCCCAGGATCAGCGCGCCGGTCAGGGCCGCCCAGCCGCCCACCGAATGCACCACGGTCGAGCCCGCGAAATCCAGAAAACCCATCGCATCCAGAAAACCACCGCCCCATTTCCAGCTGGCCTGAAGCGGATAGATGAAGCCCGTCAGCACCGCGGTGAAAATCAGGAACGGCCACAGCTTGACCCGTTCCGCCATCGTGCCCGAAACGATCGAGGCCGTCGCCGCGCAGAACATCAACTGGAAGAAAAAATCGCTGGAAGTCGCGGCATAGGTGATATCCGACGCGCCCGCCGCGGTGATGCCCACCGCCTCCATCACGGCGACGGACGGAAAGGCACCCGACAGCCAGCCCGCGACGGCCCAGCTGTCGCCTGGATACATCAGCGTGTAACCGACCGCGTAATAGACCAGCGCCGCGATCGACAGCAGGGCGATGTTCTTGGTCAGCTGCATCGCCACGTTCTTGTTGCGCACCAGACCGGCCTCCAGCATCGCGAAGCCGGCCGCCATGAAGAACACGAGGATGCCGCTGATCAGAAAAAGCAGCGTGTTCAAAACGAACACCACCTCGCCGGGCACGGCCGCACCCGCTGCAACTGTTTCTGCACCCGTCGCTGCGGCGTCCTGCGCCAACGCGGGCGATGCAAGCTGCGCGCCCAGCAGCAGCACCAGCGTCAGCGTCAGCGTCAGGGAACGTCCCTTGCCAGCCGCGCGCAGCCCGCCCCGATCCGCGACCGGCGGCGGCGTTTCGGCGACTTTTCTCAAAGCATTCATGGATTGCATGGCTCGGTGATCCTTCGGATTTCTACGAATTTCAGATTGCATTGGCGTTGACCTCTCCGGTGCGCACGCGCACCGCCTGCTCGACATCGAGAACAAAGACCTTGCCGTCGCCGATCCGGTCGGACCGGGCGCTTTTCAGAATGGCGGCGACCGCGCTCTCGGCCACGTCATTCTCGACCACGACCTCCAGCTTGACCTTGGGCACGAAATTCACGGCATATTCCGCCCCCCGGTAGATCTCGGTGTGACCGGACTGGGCGCCAAAGCCCTTGATCTCGGTAATCATCATGCCGCGCACGCCGGTGGCGGTCAGCGCCTCGCGGACCTCCTCCAGCTTGAACGGCTTGATCGCTGCGATGATGAGTTTCAATTCGGTTCCCCTCGTCTGGCGGGCCGTCGGGACCCGCGATGACCTCAGGCAACCCGCCCCGCGCCCGAATTCGCAAGGCTGCCGGGGGGCCGGCGGGGGCCGCCGACGCGAAACTTGTCGAAGACAGGCAGAAAAAAGCGGCCTTCGCCTAATTTCTGCGCAAAAGATTAAATGTCCTTGCCCCGGGTTAGCGGCTCCACTTTCGCAGCCGTGGGCGTTATGGTCCCCGTGCAGGCAAACAGACAGAGCATGGTATGAGTAAGCCACCAGGCAGAAAACCCGGATTGATCGCGGAAAAACGCTACGCTGCGGCCAAGACCGCCAAGGCGCGCGCCCCCAATTCCGGTTCAACGACACGGCGACGCAAGGCCGCGCGCCGGAAACCCGCGCGCCCGCGCGGTTTTCTCGGGCTGATCGCGCTGCCGTTTGCCTGGGCGCTTCGCCTGATCTGGCGGCTGACCTGGCGCGCGACGGCGGTGGTGCTGCTTTTGGTGGGTATCGCGGTGGCCTATGTCGCCTCGACGCTGCCGCCCGCGACGGCGCTGATGGACGGGCGCGCACGCGGCTCCGTCACCATGCTGGACCGGAATGGTGATGTCTTTGCCTGGCGCGGCCAGCAGTTCGGCGGCGCCATCACCACGGAGACGGTTTCGCCCTACGTCAAGAACGCCATCGTCGCCACGGAGGACAGGCGGTTCTACAGCCACTTCGGGCTGGACCCGCGCGGCATCGCCAGCGCCATCCGCATTAACCTGAGCGAGGGGCGCGGACCGCTTTCGGGCAACGGCGGCTCCACCATCACGCAGCAGACGGCCAAGCTGA
The DNA here is from genome assembly GCF_052826345.1 of Brevirhabdus sp. Taxonomy (NCBI): domain Bacteria; kingdom Pseudomonadati; phylum Pseudomonadota; class Alphaproteobacteria; order Rhodobacterales; family Paracoccaceae; genus Brevirhabdus; species Brevirhabdus sp. The sequence goes on from NZ_JBRBUA010000109.1 coordinate 32,845, forward strand.
TCTGCATGGGCACGCCCTATGATCCGACCAGCGGCCAGAGCGAACGCGAATACGAGGAAGAGTGCCGCCGCACGACCCTGTGGCGCAAGGCCAAGGAGGCGATCTACGCGCTGGCGATGGAGCTGCGCTATTCCAAGGACGAGATCCTCGACATCTACATGAACCGCGTGTTCCTGGGGTCCGGCGCGCGCGGCTTCGAGGCCGCAAGTCAGCGGTATTTCGGCAAATCCGCCGCGCAGGTCAATCCGGCCGAGGCCGCGATGATGGCGGGGCTGCTGGTCGCGCCCACGCGCTACGCGCCCACGAACGATCTGGAACGATCGCAAAACCGCGCGGGCGTCGTCATCGGCCTGATGGCGCAGCAGGGTTACATCACCCAGGCGCAGGCGGACGCCGCGCTGGCCAGACCGGCCGTGCTATCCGACGCGGCGGAGGCTCAGGCGGGCGGCTATTTCGCCGATTGGGTGATGGAAAGCGGCCCCGACTTCCTGACCCGCGACACCACCGAGGATGTGATCATCAAGACCACATTCGACGACCGCATCCAGAAAGCCGCGGAAACCGCCCTGAAATCGGTGTTCGACGACCGACTCAAGGAAGGCTCGGAGGCGGAGGCCGCGATCGTGGTGATGTCGGCGGACGGCGCGGTGCGCGCCATGGTCGGCGGACGCCGCACCAAGGTCACCGGCGCCTTCAACCGCGCCACCCATGCCAACCGGCAGACCGGGTCGGCATTCAAGCCCTTCGTCTATGCCGCGGCGCTCGACATGGGCTATTCCCCGAACGACCTGATCGACGATTCGCCACTGACCATCGACATTCCCGGATCGGGGCCCTGGTCGCCCAAGAACTACGACAACAAGTACCGCGGCCGGGTTACCCTGACCGAGGCGTTGCAGAATTCGCTGAACATCCCCGCCGTGCGCCTGTCGGAGGCCGTGGGCCGCGAGGCCGTGCGTCAGGTCGCCTCCGACTTCGGCATCGAAAGCGATCTGGCCGCCGGTCCGGCGCTGGCGCTGGGGGCGTCGGGATCGTCGCTGCTGGAAATGACGGGCGCCTATGCGGGCATCCTGAATGGGGGCCGTTCGGTGACGCCCTATGGCCTGACCGAGCTGCGCCTGATGACCGACGACAAGGTGCTGATGGGCCAGGAAGGCGGCATGGGCGAGCGTGTCGTTTCCGAAAAGGCCGCGCGCTATCTGACCTACATGATGAGCAAGGTCGTCGAATCGGGCACCGGCAAGCGTGCGCAGCTGGCGGATCGTCCCGCCGCCGGCAAGACCGGCACCACGCAGGCGGCGCGCGATGCCTGGTTCATCGGCTTTACTGCCGATTATGTGGCCGGGGTCTGGATGGGGTTCGACGACAACACGCCGCTGAAGGGCGTCACCGGCGGCGGCCTGCCGGCCGCGATCTGGCGCGAGACGATGGCACGGGTCAACGAGGGCATTCCCGCCTCGCCGCTGCCGATGCAGGAACCCGAGGCCGCCGCGCGCCCGGTCGCGCAGGACAGCGCGCCCGAGCAGCAGCAGCAGCCCCGTCAGCAGCAGCAGCCGCGCCGCAAGGGCGACGTGGCCGAACGTATCATCCTGGAAGTTCTGGGAAAGATTCTGGGCAACTGAGCCCGCCCGGATCAGGGGCGCGTTGCAAGGCCGGGGGGACGACAATCCGATGTCGCCCCCTCGGCCTCGTGGTGCGGGCCGGCAGGAGCCGCGCTAGCGGCGCCGCAGTTGCGCGCGCCGCCGCGTCAGATAATCGTTGCGCGTGCGGGTATAGCTGTCGAGGGCATCCCCCCCCACGGCGCCATCGGCAAGGCCCGGGTAATCGCCTGGCCGGGCCAGCGTGCCGGCCAGTCCCAGCCCGCTGATGTACGTGCTCTCGGGGCTTTGGAAGAGATATCCGACCGGGTTGATCGCCAGGTCGACGACACGACCGAAGGCGTCCCGCTCCGTCGAGGGGCCAAGCACCGGCAGTTCCAGATAGTCCCCCTCGCCCGCGCCCCAGGTATAAAGCGTCTCGCCGAAATCGGTGTCGCGCGCGGGCAGACCGAAGCTCGTCGCCGGGTCGAAAAAGCCCGCCACGCCGACGGTTGAGTTGACGACGAACCGCGCCGTGTTGACGAGCGCGTCGCCCGGGCGCGCCTGCAACAGCTTGTTCACCGCGGCGCCGGGCATGTCGAGGTTCGAGGCGAAGTTGATCAACCCGCGCCGCACCCCGGTGGGCCGCGCAGGCGCACCGTCGCCAGAACCGCCGTCGCCAGAACCGAAGCGCCCTGTGACCGGCTTGATCAGATTGCGCTCGATCGCCTGATTGTCCGCGTGGCGCGCCCGGTTCTCGAGCTCGTAGGGGTCCGACACCCCCCGCGCGACAGGGGCGGGCGAACAGGCGGACAAAATCAGCGCGCCGGACAGCAGCAACCCGGCCGTCAGCAAAGATCTTCGGGGGATGGATGTAAGCACGGATACCTCTGCACATTGGACCGGACCGGGCATCGCGCCACCGGGCCGTTGGTCCAGCGATACGCGCCGCCGCCGCGCGACGCAAGCGAAGCGGGCCCGCATGGCCTGCGATCCGCGGCCGGCTTTGCTGTTTCCAGCGCCTCCGCGACAGGCTAGTTTCATCGCGAACAACAGATGGATACCGCTATGACCGCTTCGATCGACCAACGCCTGAAAGACCTGGGCGTGACCCTGCCGGACGCGCCCGCGCCGGCGGCGAACTATGTGCCCCATGTGCAGGTGGGCGACATGCTGTACGTCTCGGGCCAGATTTCCAAGGGCCCGGACGGGCTGATCACCGGCAAGCTCGGCGCCGACCTCTCGGTCGAGGAGGGCGCGGCGGCGGCGCGCGCCTGCGCGCTTTCGCTGCTCGCGCAGGTGCGCGCGGCCTGCGGCGGGGATCTGTCGCGGCTGCAACGGGTGGTCAAGCTGACGGGCTTCGTCAATTCGACCGACAGTTTCAGCGACCAGCCGAAGGTGATCAACGGCGCCTCGGATTTCATGGTCGAGCTGCTGGGCGAGGCCGGTCGGCATTCCCGCTCCGCCGTTTCCGCCGCCGCGCTGCCGCTTGGCGTCGCGGTGGAAATCGAAGGCATCTTCCAGGTTTCGTGATGCCGCCGCTGCCCGAGGCCTTTCTGTCCGTCCCGCTGGCGCATCGGGGTCTGCACGCCCGCGCCGCGGGGCGGATCGAAAATTCCCCTGCCGCGATCCGCGCCGCGATGGATGCGGGCTATGGCGCGGAAATCGACGTGCAGCTGACCGCCGACGGGCAGGCCGTGGTGTTCCACGACGAACGCCTGCCCCGGCTGACCGGGTTTGACGGCGCCGTGCGCGCGCTGAGTGCCGCCGAACTGGGGCGCATCCCGCTGTCGGACAGCGAGGAGACCATCCCGACGCTGCCCGAGGTGCTGGATCTGGTGGACGCGCGCATACCGCTGCTGATCGAGATCAAGGATCAGGACGGTGCGCTCGGGTCCGACGTCGGGCCGCTGGAACGCGCCGTGGCCGCCGCGCTGGCGGGCTATCGCGGCCCGGTGGCGGTCATGTCGTTCAACCCGCACAGCATCGCACGCATGGCCGCATTGCTGCCCGACGTGGCCCGCGGCCTGGTCAGCTGCGCTTTCGACGCGGCCGATTGGCCCGACGTGCCTGTCACGCGCCGGGCCGCGCTGCGCGCGCTGGCCGATTTCGCCGCCAGCGGGGCGTCTTTCCTGTCGCATGACGTGGCCGATCTGCAAGCGCTTCACGTGAAGCAAAAGCGCGACGCGGGCGTTCCGTTGCTGTGCTGGACCGTGCGCAGCCCCGGACAGGAGGCCCAAGCGCGCGCGCTGGCCGACAACATCACCTTCGAGGGCTACCTGCCGCGCCGGCCGACCCGCGGACCGGCCCCCGCACCGGCCCCCGCACCGGCTTGACCCGGCCCCCGGCAAGCCCATCTAGTGCCCCGACGCATCGGGCAGGAACATGAGCGAAACCGAAGTAGAAATTTCCGTGGTCGGCTCGTTGCAGGACATCGCGCCCGCCGACTGGGACGCCTGCGCCTGCCCCGAGGCCGAAGCCGGGGCCAAGGGCGGTGCCAGGGCAGACGGGCGCCCCGCCGATCCCTTCACCACGCACCGCTTTCTGATGGCACTGGAACGCTCGGGATCGGTCGGCCCCGGCACGGGCTGGCAGCCGCAGTATCTGCTGGCGCGCGTTGCCGGGCAGATCATCGCCTGCGCCCCGCTTTACGCGAAATCGCACAGCCAAGGCGAATATATCTTCGATCACAACTGGGCCCATGCCTATGAGCGTGCGGGCGGGCGCTATTATCCCAAGTTGCAGATGGCGGTGCCTTTCACCCCCGCCACCGGGCGCAGGTTGCTGACCCTTCCCGAATTCCGGCAGATCGGAGAGGCGGCGCTGCTGCAAGGGGCGCTGCAAATCGCGCGGGACAATCATCTTTCGTCGCTGCACATCACCTTTTGCACCGAAGCCGAGGCGGAGCGCGGCGCGCAGATGGGGCTGATGCCGCGCAGCAGCCAGCAATTCCACTGGTTCAACGAGGGTTATGCCGATTTCGACGCGTTCCTGGCCACTCTCTCGTCGCGAAAGCGCAAGAACATCCGCAAGGAACGCGCGGCGGCCGCCGGTTTCGGCGGGCAGATCGTGGCGCTCGGCGGCGACGAAATCCTGCCCGAGCATTGGGATGCCTTCTGGAATTTCTATCAGAACACCGGCGCGCGAAAATGGGGCACCCCCTATCTGACGCGCGCGTTCTTCGACGAGGCCCAGCGCAGCCTGCGCGACGACATGCTGCTGGTGCTGGCGCTGGTGGAGGACAGGCCCGTGGCCGGGGCGCTGAACTTCATCGGGCGCGACGTGCTGTACGGACGGTATTGGGGCTGTACCGATGACTTTCCGTTTCTGCACTTTGAATTATGCTACTACCGCGCGATCGACTATGCCATCGCCCATGGGCTGAGCCGGGTCGAGGCCGGCGCCCAGGGCTCCCACAAGCTGGCGCGCGGCTACATGCCGGTCGAAACCCATTCGCTGCATTGGGTCGCGGACGAAGGCTTCGCGCGCGCGATCGCCCAGTATCTGGAGGCAGAGCGCGCGGCGGTGGATGAGGAAATCGAGGTGCTGACCAGCTTTGGCCCTTTCAAGAGGACGGGAATGCAGGACGAATGAGCGAAAAACTGACCCAAGCCGAACGCGACACCGATCTCAGGCCCCTGCTGGACAACGGCTGGAGCCTGACGGAAGGCCGCGACGCGATATGCAAATCCTTCAAGTTCGCCAGCTTCAACGCGGCCTTCGGCTGGATGACACGCGTGGCCCTCTGGGCCGAAAAGCTGAACCACCACCCCGAATGGTCCAACGTCTACAACCGCGTGGAGGTGACGCTTTCCACGCATGACGCGGAAGGCCTGACCGGGCTCGACATCAAGCTGGCGAACAAGATGGACAAGCTTTCGCAATGATACACGACATTCTGAATACGCAGATCACCGCCGGGGTCACGCTGGGCGACGTGCTGACCGTTCAATGGCTGGCCTCCGTTCTGGGCAATCTGATCGTCGCGATCCTCATCATCTTCATGGCCTTCGTCGTCGCGGGCTGGATCCGGGCGCGCATCATTGCCATCGCGCATCGCTACAAGCGGATCGACGACACGTTGTTCGCGTTTCTGGGAAATATCGCGCGCTATGCGATACTCGCCTTCGCCGCGGTCTTCGTGCTGAACAGGTTCGGGGTTCAGACGGCCTCTCTTGTGGCGCTGATCGGGGCGGCGGGCCTGGCCATCGGCCTGGCGCTGCAAGGCGCGCTGTCGAATATCGCCTCGGGCGTCATGATGGTGATCTTCCGCCCCTTCAAGGTCGGCGATTTCGTCGAAGTGGCGGGCCATTCGGGCACGGTCAAGGATATCTCGATCGTGATGACGGAACTGGCGTCGCTGTCGAATGTGCAGATCATCATCCCCAACAGCGACGTCTGGCGCAGCTCCATCGTCAATTATTCGGTCTATCCGACGCGCCGCGCGGAATGGACCTTCGGCGTGGGCTATGGCGCAAATCTGGCGGATGCCGAACGCATCATCACCGACACCATCATGGCGGACCCCCGCTCGCACAGTACGCCGGAACCCTTCGTGAAGGTCAACAACCTCGGCGCCAGTTCGGTCGACTTTCTGGTCCGGGTCTGGTGCAGCAGCGCGGATTACTTCGCCTATCAGGCGGACATGAAACGCAAGGTCAAAGAAGCCCTGAATGCCGGCGGCGTCGACATCCCCTTCCCGACCCGCACCATCGTCATGGAGAAGCCGACAACGGAATGACCGGAGCGGCGCGCGAGGCAGTCGCCCGCGCGCGCCCCTCGCCCGCGCGTCGCCCGCTCAGCCCATGTCGGCCAAAAGACTTTCTCCGGCGGATGTCTCGCACAGGCCGGGGCCCGCTTCCTTGTTGAAGATGCGCACCTCGCCGTCCTCGACCAGCATCGCGTAGCGGGCGGATCGGTTGATCAGCCCGGCCGGCGGCGCGCTGAAATCGACGCCCAGCGCCTTTGTATAGCTGGCGTCGGCATCGGCCAGCATGACAATGCCCGCCTGCGTCGCGCCGGTCGCCTCGCCCCAGGCCTTCATCACGAAGGGATCGTTGACCGAGACACAAACGATTTCGTCCACGCCCTTGGCCGCGAACTGGTCCCGGGTGCGGATGAAGCTGGGCACATGCGCGGACGAGCAGGTCGGCGTGTAGGCCCCCGGCACCGCAAAGATCACCACCTTCCGGTTCCTGGTCAGCTCGGCCACCGAGACGGCTTCGGGGCCATCGGCACCCATGCGGATCAGGGTGGCATCGGGCAGTTTGTCACCGACGGAAATCTTCATGTTGGGCGGCCTCGTCCTTCGTTGCATTCAATAGGTGATGGTATAGGCTCCCCAAGTCGAATGACCAGAAGGGAATGGCATGGCGCAAATCATAGTGGCGGGGGCCGGACAGGCGGGCGCATCGCTGGTGGCAAAGCTGCGCACGCTGGGGTTCGACGGGCAGATCACCCTGATCGGCGAGGAATCCGTTCCGCCCTATCAGCGCCCGCCGCTGTCCAAGGCCTATCTGATGGGCGACATGGAGATGGATCGCCTGCTGTTGCGCCCCGAACGGTTCTACCGCGAAAACGACATCGACCTCAGGCTCGGCCAGCCGGTCACGGCGTTGGACGCGGCGGCGCGAACCGTGACGGTGGGCGAGGACATCCTGCCCTACGACCAGCTTGCCCTGACCACCGGGTCGCATCCCCGGCGCCTGCCCGCTGCGATCGGGGGTCACCTGAAAGGTGTCCATGTGGTGCGCACGCTTGCCGATGTGGATGACATGGCCGAGAACTTCCGCCCCGACCGCCGGGCGCTGATCGTCGGCGGCGGCTATATCGGGCTGGAGGCCGCCGCGGTGGCCGCCAAATGCGGTGTTCAGGTGACATTGGTGGAAATGGCGGACCGTATCCTGCAACGCGTCGCGGCGCCGGAGACATCCGCCTACTTCCGCGACCTGCACGGCGGCCGCGGGGTGCAGATCCTCGAAGGCGTGGGCCTTGAGCGGCTGACGGGCGACGACCGCGTCACCGGCGCAAAGCTGAGCGACGGGCAGGCGCTGGATCTGGATTTCGTGATCGTCGGCGTCGGCATCGCCCCGGCCACGCAGCTGGCCGAAATGGCGGGCGTTGCGCTCGACAACGGCATCGCGACCGATGAGTACGGGCGCACCTCGGACCCGGCGATCTGGGCTGCCGGCGATTGTGCGTCCTTTCCCTACAAAGGCGCGCGCATCCGGCTGGAAAGCGTGCAAAACGCCATCGATCAGGCGGAGACGGTCGCCGCCAACATGCTGGGCGCACAGAAACCCTATGTACCCTGTCCCTGGTTCTGGTCGGATCAATATGAGACGAAATTGCAGATCGCGGGGCTGAATACCGGCTACGATCGCATCGTGACCCGTCCCGGCGAAAAGCCGGGGGCGACGTCGTTCTGGTATTTCCGGGGCGACGAGTTGCTGGCAGTCGATGCGATGAACGACCCGCGCGCCTTCATGATCGGCAAACGCCTGGTGGAAGCGGGGAAATCCCCCCCTGCCGACGTTCTGACCGACCCTGCGGCCGATCTGAAAGCGCTGCTGAAATAGGCCGATGCGGATCATCTCGGGGAAAAATCGCGGGCAGCCGCTGGCTGCCTTGGGCAAGGGCGACGACGCCGCGCATCTGCGCCCCACCAGCGACCGCGTGCGCGAAAGCTTGTTCAGCCACCTGCTGGGCGGCAGCTATGGCGATCCGGTCGCCGATGCGCGCGTGCTCGATCTTTTCGCGGGCACCGGCGCGCTGGGGCTCGAGGCCCTGTCGCGCGGGGCGGCGACGGCCTGTTTCGTCGACGACGGCGCCAAGGCGCAGGGGCTGCTGCGGCGCAATGTGGATCTTACCGGCAATGCCGCCTGCGCCACGGTGATGCGGCGCGACGTGCGCAGACTGGGCCGGAACGGAGGCGCCCCCTATGATCTGATCTTTCTCGACCCTCCCTATGGCCGCAACATGGGCCAAGCTGCGCTTGGCGCCGCGGCGAAGGGCGGATGGATCGCACCCGAGGCCCTGATCGTCTGGGAGGAAGGATCGGACCAGACCGCGCCCGCGGGCTTCGCCATCGTGACGCTGCGGCGCTATGGCGGCACGGTGATTCACATCCTGCGCCCCGAGGACCGGGGTTGAGCGGGCTACCTGCCCGCCCCCCTTTATCTGTGCCCTTTGCCTGCGCCCCGTACCCCGTGCCCGGTCAATCCCAGGTGGGGTGAAACTTCCCGGCGGGGGAGAGGGTGAAAATCTCGCACCCCGTCGCGGTCACGCCGATCGAATGCTCGAATTGGGCGGAAAGCGACTTGTCGCGCGTCACGGCTGTCCAATCGTCGGCCAGAACCTTGGTTTCCGCCCTGCCCAGGTTGACCATAGGCTCGATGGTGAAAAACATGCCTTCTTCCAGCTCGGGGCCGGTGCCGGGGCGGCCGTAGTGCAGCACATTGGGCGGCGAATGGAACACACGGCCCAGCCCGTGGCCGCAGAAATCGCGCACAACCGCCATGCGGTTGGCTTCCACGAAGGTCTGGATCGCGTGGCCGATGTCGCCGAACGTGTTGCCCGGCCGGACCGCCGAAATCCCCTCGAACAGGGCGTCATGCGTGACCTGGATCAGCCGCTCCGACTTGCGCGACAACTTTCCCGCGACATACATCCGGCTGGTGTCCCCGAACCAGCCGTCGACGATCACGGTGACGTCGACATTCAGGATATCGCCGTCCTTCAGCCGCTTGTCGCCTGGAATGCCGTGGCAGACCACATGATTGACGCTGATGCAGCTCGCGTGCTGATAGCCCTTGTACCCGATCGTGGCAGAGGTGGCGCCCGCCTCATCGACCATCCGGGTGATCGCGGCGTCGATCTCGCCGGTGCTCTGCCCCGGATAGACAAGCGGCGCCACCCGGTCCAGGATCTGCGCCGCGAGGGCACCGGCCTTGTGCATACCCGCAAAGTCGGCCTCTTGATAAATGCGAATGCCGTCCTTGGTCACTCGTCCACTGTTATGCTCGTCCAAAATCCGCTCCGCGCATATTCGATACCACTGGGTCAGGCCGCATTTTAAGGTATTCCTTCGCAATCTGCCAGTTCTAAGCGGCCTGCGTCGAGCCACGGTCGCAATAGCGGCGGATGAGGGGGTTTGAAACGCCCCGCGCCGCGATCTATACCGCCCGTGGGGCGACTGAAAGGGGCTCGAATGGGCAATCCAACCGCAGCCATGCTGGTCATCGGCGATGAAATCCTTTCCGGGCGCACGCGGGATGCGAACATGCATCATCTTGCAGGCGAGCTGACCGGCCATGGCGTCGACCTGAAGGAGGTCCGCGTTGTGTCCGACGATCACGCCGCGATCGTTTCCGCGCTGAACGATCTGCGCCGGGCCTGGGATGTGGTGTTCACCTCGGGCGGAATCGGCCCCACCCATGACGACATCACCGCCGACGCCATCGCCGACGCGTTCGGCCTGGGCATCGACGTGCGCGACGACGCCCGCGCCATCCTGGCCGCCCATTACGCGCGCTCGGGCACCAAACTCAACCCCGCGCGCCTGCGCATGGCGCGTATCCCCGACGGCGCCACGCTGATCGACAACCCGGTTTCCGCGGCGCCGGGATTTACCGTCGAAAACGTGCATGTCATGGCAGGCGTGCCCGCGATCTTTCAGGCGATGGTCGCCTCCGTCCTGCCCCGCATCATCGGCGGCGCGCCCGTCCTGTCGCGTTCGGTGCGGATCGAACGCGGCGAGGGCGATATCGCCGGGCCGCTGTCGGCGCTGGCCGCGGCACACCCGGACCTGTCGCTGGGCTCCTACCCGTTTCAGGGGCCGAATGGACGCTACGGCTCGAACGTGGTGCTGCGTGGCAGCGACGCGCAGGCGCTGCAAACCGCGGTCGACGCGCTGCTGGCCGCTTTCCCCGAGGCGCGGGAGTGACCCCCGACATCACCGAGATCTACCGTGCGACGGAGGCCACCTGGCCCCCTGCCCGCACCTGGCGGCTGGGCTGCTGGACCCTGCGCGACGGCGCGGGCGGGGGCAAGCGCGTGTCGGCGGCCACGGTGGACGGCCCCGCGACCGACACGGTCACCGATACCGATATCGCGCAGGCCGAAGGCGCGATGCGCGACAGGGACCAGGCCCCGCTGTTCATGATCCGCGAGGGCGACGACCGGCTCGATGCGGCGCTGGCCGCACGCGGCTATGCCCTGGTCGATCCGGTCACCGCCTATTGCCTGCCGGTGGACCGGCTGGCCGCTCCCTCGCCGCCGATGACAAGCTTTGCGATCTATCCGCCGCTGCACATCATGAAGGAGCTGTGGCGCGACGGCGGCATCGGCACTGAGCGGCTGGCCGTGATGGACCGGGTGAAGGGCCCCAAGACCGCGATCCTCGCACGGATCGCCGACCGTGCGGCGGGAACCGCCTTTGTCGCCATGCACGAGCGAATCGCCATGCTGCATGCGCTTGAAGTTAATGAAAAGTTTCGGCGCAAGGGCGTCGGTGCGCTTATCTTGCGTCGCGCCGCGCTTTGGGCACAAGATCAAGGTGCGGAAACCTTCGCCCTCGTCACGACAAGCGATAATCTGCCGTCGAACAGGCTGTATGCTTCCCTGAAAATGGGGATTGTGGGACATTATCACTATCGGGGGGGCCAACTGGCCGAGGGATAAGTTTCATTGCGCAAAGACAATGATCGATTGGCAGGATCGCACCTGCCTGCTGTGGCACCGTTATCCGCAGCCTCACCCCGAGACTCCGATTTTCACAACGGCGCATCAGCGGGCCGCGGCGCGCGATCCGGCAGTCGGCGCACAATGACACGCGGGGCGTTTTTCGCGGTGATCGGTGTCGCGCTGCCAACGATGGCGGCGGCCACGGCGCTGAATCTGCCGGGCACCGCCAGCCAGACGGCGGCCCGCGCGGCGGTGCTGGGCAGCTATGCGATGCCGGTGGGCCCCTGGCGCGCAGGCACGATACCCACCCTCAGCACCGAGGGCCCCGTGACGCGGCGCGCCTACCGCCTGCCCGGATCGGACCGGAACACCCTGGAAATGCTGACGCCCCTGCGCGCCCAGCTGGAGCAGGAGGGGTATGAAATCCTGTTCCAGTGCAAGACACGCGATTGCGGCGGATTCGATTTCCGGTTTCAGACGGAAATCCTGCCCGATCCCGAAATGCACGTCGATCTGGGCGACTTCCGTTTCCTGGCAGCGCGAAAACCGGCCGCGGACGGCGCCGCCCCTGCCGAGGTCGTCAGCCTGATGGTCAGCAAGAGCCGCGGCGCGGGTTACATCCAGATCACCCGGGTCGGTGCGTCGGCCTCTGCCGACGCGTCCAGCGACACACGCGCGCTCAAGTCGACCAAAACGCGCGTCGAATTGGACCGGGACACGCAGACGGCGGGCGACAGCAGCTTTTCGCGACAGCTGGAAGGCGCCGGGCGGCTGGTGCTGGGCGATCTGGATTTCGCCAGCGGTGCCACAGATCTGGCGCGCGACGATTATGACACGCTGAGCACCCTCGCGACCTATCTCAAGGCGCATCCCGACCGGCAGGTCGTGCTGGTGGGTCACACAGACGCGCAGGGCAGCCTTTCGGGCAACGTCGAGATCTCCCGCCAGCGCGCGCAGGCGGTTGTGGACCGAATGCTGACCAAATATGCGATCCCCGAGGCGCAGATCCGTGCCGAAGGCATCGGATTTCTGGCGCCGCGCGCAAGCAACCTGACCCCGGACGGACGCACCCGCAACCGCAGGGTCGAGGCTGTGCTCTCCTCCATCGAATAGCGGCAAAACGCATGAAAAAAGACCCGCGACAATCGTCGCGGGCCCAGTTTTGCACCTTAACTCAAATACACTTAACGCACTTACACATTAACAAAAACTTCAGATTGGCGTGTTCTGCTTGGCAAAATGCGCCGCCAGATAATCGATGAAGGACCGCACCTTGGGCTGGGTGAAGCGCCCCGGCGGGTAAACCGCGTAGATCCCCAGCTTTTCCACCGGCAGAGAGGGGATCGCCTCTTCGACCAGACCGGCAGCCAGCGCGTCGCGATAGAGAAAGCTGGGCAGATAAGCGATGCCCAGACCCGAGATCGCGGCGTTCAACAGCGACTGCCCGTCGTTTACCGTCAGCCACCCGGCGGAGCGGACCTGACGGCGTTCCCCCGAGGGGGCGGTCAGTTTCCAGACGTTGCCGTTCGACTGGTTCGAATAATGCAGCAGTTTATGCGCGTTCAGATCGTCGATCTTTTCGGGGCGGCCATAGCGCTCGAAATAGGCGGGCGAGCCGACCATGCGCCGCGTGGTTTCGGTCAGCTTGCGCGACCGAAGGGTGCTGTCTTCCAGCTCTCCGATGCGGATCGCCATGTCGAAGCCTTCGGAAATCAGCTCCACGAAACGGTTGTTGAGCACCATGTTCACCATGATGTCAGGATATTCCGCCAGGAAATCCCCCAGAATCGGGCTCAGATGATTCACCCCGAAATCCGTCGCCACCGACAAGCGCAACAGCCCGCTGGGCGCCGATTGCATCGAGGTGACAAGCGCGTCGGCCTCGCCCGCGTCATTCAGCACGCGCCGGGCACGGTCATAGTAAGCCAGGCCGATTTCCGTCGGGCTGACGCGCCGGGTGGTGCGGTTAAGCAGACGCGCGCCCAGCCGGGCCTCCAGCGATGAAACATGCTTGGAGACGGCCGATTTGGAAATTCCCATCTTCTTTGCCGCATCCGTGAATCCGCCCTGGTCCACAACCATTGCGAAAGCCTCCATTTCGGTCAATCGATCCATTCCCAAACCCTTTGGTACACAATCCCTACTGCGCCCAAATCTGACGCCCAATTCGGGCACGATTGCGGAGCGCGTCGGACAATTGAGCGGTATTGCTGAGAATGTATTTGGACAGGGAACAACGCAACAGCGGTTGCGCGACCGGCAACAACGGGCGCCCCCGCGCGGCGAAAGTTGCGTGCCTACAGCAGGTTCACAAGGTGGCGGCCAGCCGCGCGCCCTGATCTATGGCACGCTTCGCGTCCAGTTCCGCCGCAAGGTCCGCGCCGCCGATGACATGCGGGCTGCGGCCCAGCGCGATCAGCTCATCGGCCAGCGCGCGCTCGGGCAACTGCCCTGCGCAAAGCACGATCGTATCGACCTCCAGCACCGTGGGGCGTTCGCGAGTCTCGCCGAAACTGATGTGCAGGCCCTGGGCGTCTATCGCCTCATAGTTGACGCCACCCACCATCTGGACCTTTTTCATCTTCAGCGTCGCCCTGTGGATCCAGCCGGTCGTCTTGCCCAGCCCGCGTCCGGGCTTGGAGGCCTTGCGCTGCAACAGCGTGATCTGCCGTTCGGCCTGTTGAGGCCGTGGCCCGTCGGGCGACAGGCCGCCGCGCGCCTGCGCCGGATCGGCGATGCCCCATTCGTTCAGCCAGGCGGGCAGGTCCTCGGTGGTGGTGTCGCCGGGATGGGCGAGATATTCGGCCACGTCGAAGCCGATTCCCCCCGCGCCGATGATCGCGACACGGCGACCGACCGCCACCTTGCGGCGCAAGACGTCGATATAGCTGACGACCCTGTCGTCGTCCTGCCCCGGAATCTGCGGATCGCGCGGCAGGACGCCGGTGGCCACGATGACCTCATCGAACCCGGCCAGATCCGGCGCCGCGACCCTTTGCGACAGATGCAGCGAGATGCCCGAGGCCGCGACCGCCTTGCGATAATAGTCCACCAGGCCGTGGAACTCCTCCTTGCCGGGGATCTGACGCGCCATGTTCAACTGTCCGCCGATATCGTTCGCGCCGTCGAACAGGCTGACGTCATGGCCGCGGTGGGCCGCGACCAAGGCGGCGGACAGACCCGCGGGCCCGGCGCCCACGACCGCGATGCGCTTGCGCTGCGCCGCCCGGTTATAGGTCAGTTCGGTTTCATGGCAGGCACGCGGGTTGACCAGGCAGGTCGAAATCTTGCCGCTGAAAGTATGATCGAGGCACGCCTGGTTGCACGCGATGCAGGGCGCGATCCGCTCCGCCTGCCCGGCCTGCGCCTTGGCCACGAAATCGGCATCCGCAAGAAAGGGGCGCGCCATCGACACCATATCGGCGCAGCCGTCGGCCAGGATGCCCTCGGCCACCTCGGGCGTGTTGATCCGGTTGGAGGTGACCAGCGGCACACCCACCTGCCCCATCAGCTTGCGCGTGACCCAGGCAAAGGCCGCGCGCGGCACCGATGTGGCGATGGTGGGCACGCGGGCCTCATGCCAGCCGATGCCGGTGTTGATGATCGTGGCGCCCGCCGCCTCGACCGCGCGGGCCAGCTGCACGACCTCCTCGAAGGTGGAGCCGTCGGGGATCAGGTCGATCATCGACAGGCGATAGATGACGATGAAATCCTCGCCCACCGCCGCGCGCACGCGGGACACGACCTCCACCGGCAGGCGCATCCGGTTCTCGTAGCTGCCGCCCCAGCGATCCGTGCGCTTGTTGGTGTGGCGCACGAGGAACTGGTTGAGGAAATACCCCTCCGATCCCATGACCTCGACCCCGTCATAGCCGGCGCGGCGGGCTTGGGCTGCCGAATGCGCGATGTCGGCGATCTGCTTTTCGATGCCTTCCTCGTCCAGCTCTTTCGGAGCGAAGGGCGAGATCGGCGATTTGATGGCGCTGGGGGCGACGCAGGCCGGATTGTAGGCGTAGCGGCCCGCGTGCAGGATCTGCATCGCGATCTTGCCGCCCGCATCATGTACCCGGTCGGTCACCACGCGATGGTTGGCGATGTCCTCGTCGGTGAAAAGCCCCGCCGCCCCGGCGAAGACGCCGCCCTCGGCGTTGGGGGCCATGCCGCCGGTGACCATCAGCCCGACCCCGCCGCGCGCCCGCGCGGCGTAGAACTCGGCCACGCGGTTCCAATCCTTCGTCTCCTCCAGATTGGTATGCATGGACCCCATCAGCACCCGGTTCTTCAGCGTGGTGAAGCCCAGGTCCAGCGGGGCGAGCAGGTTCGGATAGTGGGACATGCGTGCGCTCCTTCGACCGCAAGGAAAATGCGCCGGGGCCCGCCGTCTTGTCACCCCCATACGCCGCGTAAGGCCCGGCTGAGCGCGACGGCGGCCCGCCGCCCGACCGGAGATGCGCCCCGACGGGCGCGCCTCAGTCCGATCCGCCGGTTTCCAGGCAGTGGCGGCGGAAGGCACGCTTGAGCATGTCAAGCTCCGCCCTCAGCAGGCCGATTTCCGCCCTCAGGTCGTCTTCCAGCGGCTGGCCGGTCACGATGGTGAAACTGCCCAGCCGCGCGTCGTCATCCGTGTCCCGGACCAGAAATGTCTGCACACCGTCCGACAAGGCGGCGGGCGGCACCGGCACGCGCAACAGCCAGGCGTTCGGTGCGCCGGGCACCTCGGTGAGAGAGACGCCCTCGACCGCGGTGTCGAGATGGGTCACCTCGATCCGGGGAATGCCGCTGCTGTCTTCGGGCAGGCTCAGCACCGCCTCCCAGACGCCGCCGTGCAGTCGCCGCTTTTCCAGGGTGATGTCGGTCATCGCGGCTTCCTCACAGTTCAGACCGCGGACGACGGGTCAGCGTCACATCGCGCAGGACGATCTGATTCAGTTCCGGCCCCTCGAATATCAGATCCAGCCACATCCGCTCCATGCGTTTTTCGTTGACCTTGGTGTAGGCCAGATCGAATTCCACCATGACCTCGCTCGCGTTCAGGGGCAGTTCGCGCACGATCTGTTCGGTGTTGGGACCATGCTTGATGTTCAGCCGCGCGAATATCTCCAGCGGTTTTTCCGTCTCGATGATGGTGTCGAGCCGCAGGACATGGCTGAGTTTCAGGCCCTCGACCGCGCTGTCGGGCAGATCGACGACGAGAGACAGAAAGCTGCCGTCGAAATGAAAGACATCCATCCGCAGACCGAAGGGCGCCAGGTCGTGATCGCGCTGATTGCGAATCTGGCGCAGCGTCAGTTCCGACACCTTGCAGTCATGGAAAATCTTGGCTTCGGACCCGTATTCGGTCTGGCTTTCCACTCCGGCGCAGCCCGGCGAACGGATGGGGCCGCGCCAGATCTCGGGCCGGTAGGCCCAGTCGCAATAAAGCGGCTTGCGGATCGCGTTCGAGCCGATCAGAGGCAGCGCCAGCCGCCCCTCCGCCACATGCAGCAGCTTGTCCAGACGCCGCCGCTGCTGGCGCGCGCGGCTGCGCAACAGGCGCAAGGTCGTCAGATCAAGCGTATCCGCGGCCTCGGCGGCGGCCTCCCAGCGGGCCAGCGCGCGTCTGTGGCGCTCCCTGCCGATAAGATCTTTGACTCTACCCAACATGTACTCTTTCCGACATCCGTGCACGGCACTGTGCCAAATCAAGCCCTGGCACACAAAGGTTTCGCAATGAATACCGGGCGATCGCCGCCGCAGCGTGACCCCGCGGACAACAAGACGGCAATCAGGCGCGGCCGGCCCCCCGGGCGAGCTGCGCGACGCAACGGGCGGGGAGGTTCACCCCCGCCCGCCCGCGCCTCAGAGGTCCATGTAGACGTGGGTTTCCGCATTGGCGCCGGGATGCGTGACCGCCCCCTTGCGGGTGGAGCCGACAAGCTGCGCGTATTTCCACAGCGCGCCCGAGGCATAGTCGGTCGGCCGCGCGCCGGTCCAGGCGGCCTTGCGGCTTTCCAGCTCCTGCGCCGTCAGATCGACGAAAATCTCGCCCTTGATCGCGTCGATGGTGATGATGTCGCCGTCTTTCAGCAGCGCGATGGGTCCGCCCTGCGCGGCCTCGGGACCCACGTGGCCCACGCAGAAGCCGCGCGTCGCGCCCGAAAAGCGGCCGTCGGTGATCAGCGCGACCTTCTTGCCCATGCCCTGGCCCGACAGCGCGGCGGTGGTCGACAGCATCTCGCGCATGCCCGGCCCGCCCGCGGGGCCCTCGTTGCGGATGACGATGACCTCGCCTTCCTCATAGCCGCGTTTCTGCACCGCTTCGAAGGCGTCTTCCTCGCATTCGAACACGCGGGCGGGGCCGGTGAAGACCTGCTCCTCCTTTGACATGCCCGCGACCTTCACGATCGCGCCTTCGGGGGCCACGTTTCCCTTCAGCCCGACGACACCGCCGGTGGCGGTCAGCGGGGTCGCGATCGCGTGGATCACGCGTCCGTCGGCCTCTCGGTCGATCTTGTCGAGCTCCTCGCCGATGGAATAGCCGCTGGCGGTCATGCAATCCACATGCACCAACCCGGCCTTGCGCAGCTCCTTCATCACGACGGGCAGACCGCCCGCATCGTAAAGGTCCTTGGCCACGAACTGGCCGCCGGGCTTGAGATCGACGAAATAGGGCGTGTCGCGGAAGATCTCGCACACGTCGTCGAGGAAGAAGTCGATGCCGGCCTCGTGCGCCATCGCGGGCAGGTGCAGGCCCGCGTTGGTCGACCCGCCGGTGCAGGCGACGACGCGGGCGGCGTTCTCGAAGGCCTCGCGCGTGCAGATGTCGCGCGCGCGGATGTTCTTCCCGATCAGGTTCATCACCGCCTCGCCCGAGGCCGCGGCATATTGGTCGCGGCTCTCGTAGGGCGCGGGCGCGCCGGACGAGTTGAAGAGCGCGAGGCCGATCGCCTCGGACACACAGGCCATGGTGTTGGCGGTGAACTGCCCGCCGCAGGCCCCGGCCGAGGGGCAGGCCACACGCTCCAGGATTTCCAGCGCCGCGTCGGATAGCGTGCCGTTCTGATGCCGACCCACAGCCTCGAACATGTCCTGCACGGTCAGGTCGCGGCTGGCGAAATCCCGGGGCACGTCGGCACCGGCGGGCACCTTGCCCGGCAGGATCGACCCGCCATAGAGAAAGACCGAAGGCACGTTCAGCCGGATCATCGCCATCATCATGCCCGGCAGCGACTTGTCGCAGCCCGCAAGACCGACGATCGCGTCGTAGCAATGACCGCGCATCGTCAGTTCGACCGAATCCGCGATCGCCTCGCGACTGGCAAGGCTCGAGCGCATTCCCTCATGGCCCATCGCGATGCCGTCTGTCACGGTGATGGTGGTGAATTCGCGCGGGGTGCCGCCGCCCGACTTGACCCCCAGCTTGACCGCCTGCGCCTGCCGGTTCAGCGCGATGTTGCAGGGCGCGGCCTCGTTCCAGCAGGTGGCGACGCCGACGAAGGGCTGCTGGATTTCCGCCTCGGACAGGCCCATCGCGTAGTAATAGGACCGATGCGGCGCCCGCGCGGGGCCTTCGGTCACATGGCGGCTGGGCAGCTTGGATTTGTCGAACGGGCGTTTCAGCATGGCGGGCTTCCTCTGGATGTGCTGTGCACGGGATAAAGCAGGGCTTATGAGCAGGCAAGGTCGATTGACCGGATTGCAACCCGGGCGCAGCCGCAATAGCTTGCCGCGCAGTCAGCCATGCGCCGGACCAGCCGCGCTGACTGTCCCGCCCCGCAACCACCGCCGGATGCCGCAATGCCAAACCCCACCTCGCGCAGCGCGTTGAATTGGCTGCCCGCGCGATTTGCAACCTACGTCCGACCCGCAGCGCGCTATCCGGCGATCTGGCGGCTGGTGCTTGGGCTGGTGATCGTGCTGATCGTATATCTGGGCTGGCTGGCGGGGCTGCTTGCGCTGGTGTGGGAATTGCGCGGCGGGTCCAGCCCGCTGAACGCGCTGGGACGCATCGCCCGCGCCGACACGGAAATCGACGCCTTTCTGGTGCTGTTCAGCTTCATCGGCATGGCGGCCGGTCCGCTGCTCGCCGCGCGTCTGCTGCACGGGCGCGGATGGCGCAGCCTGACGGGCCCGCTGCCGCAGGCGCTGCGCGAGGGCATCGTGGCTGCCCTGACCGTCGGCGCGGTCTTTGTCGCCGCACATTACCTGACCGGCGCGGATATCGAGCTCGACCCCAACATGCAGCCGTCGCTGTGGCTGATGCTGCTGCCGCTGACGCTGTTGGGCCTGATCGTGCAGACCGGCGCGGAGGAGCTGCTGTTCCGCGGCTATACCCAGCAGCAGCTTGCCGCGCGTTTTGCCTCTCCGCTGGTGTGGCTGGTGCTGCCCGCGGTCGTGTTCGGCCTGCTGCATTTCGATCCGGCGGGCGGCGCGACCAGCGTGCTTGTGGTGGCGGCCGCTATCCTTTTCGGTCTGATCGCGGCAGATCTGACCGCGCGCACCGGCAGCCTGGGCGCGGCCTGGGGCTTTCACCTGGCGAACAACTTTTTCGCCATCGCGGTGGTGTCGATGGAAAACTCGATCACCGGGCTGGCCCTTTACACCACCGGCTTTCCCATCGACGACATCGCCATCGTCCAGCCTCTGCTGCTGCGAGAGCTGGCGATCACGGCGGCGGCCTGGGCAGCCTGCCGGATCACCCTGTGGCGCTGAGGCGGCGTTGCATTCCGCAGGGCCGCGTTCTATCTGAATGCGAGGCCGCGCCAGCAGAGGACCCCGCATGAACTGGATCTCAAACTACGTCCGCCCGCGGATCAACTCGATCTTTTCGCGCCGCGAGATGCCCGACAACCTGTGGACGAAATGCCCGGAATGCGGGACGATGCTGTTCCACCGCGAACTGGCCGACAACCTGATGGTCTGCACCAACTGCGATCATCACATGGGCATCACCCCCCGCGCGCGGTTCGAGACGCTGTTCGACGGCGGCATATTCACCGTCGTGAAGGTGCCCCAGCCCGTCGCCGACCCCTTGCATTTCAAGGATCAGAAACGCTATCCCGACCGGCTGAAGGCCGCGCAGAAAGCCACCGGAGAGGCCGAGGCCATGCTGGTGGCTGAGGGTGAAATGGGCCGCACGCCCATCGTCGCCGCGGCGCAGGATTTCGCCTTCATGGCCGGGTCGATGGGCATGTATGTCGGCAACGCGATCATCGCCGCGGCCGAACGCGCGGTCGAGCTGAACCGCCCGCTGATCCTTTTTTCCGCCGCCGGCGGTGCCCGAATGCAGGAAGGTATCCTGTCGCTGATGCAGATGCCGCGCACCACCGTCGCCGTGCAGATGCTGAAAGAGGCCGGGCTGCCCTACATCGTGGTGCTGACCC
>NZ_JBRBUA010000110.1:0-3885 GCF_052826345.1 Brevirhabdus sp.
CCACGAAGGGGATGATGCCGCGGTAGATGGCCGAGGTGGGCAGCTCCGCGGGTGCGACGCCGCGCAGGTAGAACAGGGCGAAGCCGAAGGGCGGGGTGAGAAAGCTCGTCTGCAGGTTCACGCCCACGATCACCCCCAGCCACACCGGGTCCACGTCCAGCGCCAGCAGGATCGGCGCGGTGATCGGGATCACGATGAAGATGATCTCGAACGTGTCCAGGATGAACCCCAGCACGAACATGATCCCCATCACCGCGATCACCGAGGTCAGCGCCCCGCCCGGCAGGTCGGCCAGCATCTGATGCACCAGATTGTCGCCGCCCATCAGCCGGAACACGATCGAGAAGACCGAGGCGCCGAAAAGGATGATGAACACCATGGAGGTGATCGTCGCCGTGGCGATCACCGTTTCCTGCAGGATGCGCAGCGACAGCCGCCAGCGCAGCGCGGCCAGCACCGCCGCGCCCACCGCGCCCACGGAGGCCGCCTCGGTCGGGGTGGCGACGCCGCCCAGGATGGAGCCCAGCACCGCGAGGATCAGCACCAGCGGCGGGATCAGCGCCACGACCACCTCGCGCAGCAGGTGCTTGCGCTCCTCGGGCGGGACGGGCGTGGCGGGGCAGCTTTCGGGATCGGTCACCGCCTTGAACAGCACCCAGAACGTGTAAAGCCCGACCAGCAGCACCCCCGGCAGCAACGCCCCCGCGAAGAGATCGCCCACCGAGACCGGCACCGGGGCGAAATTGCCCTTCTGCATCTGCACCTGCGCGTTGATGCCCGACAGCATGTCGCCCATGAAAATCAGCACGGTGGAGGGCGGGATGATCTGGCTCAGCGTGCCGCTGGCGCAGATGACGCCGGTGGCCAGTTCGGGCTTGTATCCGGCACGCAGCATGGCGGGCAGCGAAATCAGCCCCATCGTCACCACCGTCGCGCCCACCACCCCGGTGGAGGCCGCCAGCATCGCGCCGACCAGGACCACCGAAAGCCCCAGGCCGCCGCGCATGTTGCCGAAGAGCTTGGACATCGTCAGCAGCAGCTGCTCGGCGATACGCGAGCGTTCCAGCATCACGCCCATGAAGATGAACAGCGGCACCGCGACCAGCACTTCGTTCGTCATGTAGCCGATGTAGCGGTTGGGCAGGCTGCCGAAGTTCGACGGATCGAACACGCCCAGCCCCCAGCCTGCCAGGCCGAAAAGCAACGATACCCCCGCGAGGGTAAAGGCCACGGGAAAGCCCAGCATCAGAAAGCCGATGATGCCGAAGAACATGAGGCCCGCCAGGACCTCGCCAAGCAAGACAGGATCCATCAGCGAGCGGCCTTTTCACGCGGCGGGGGCGCGACGAACCCCGGCTCGTTGCCCCGGGGCGGATAGCGGAGCGCGCGGGGCAGCAGGTGGTCGGAGCCCGCCAGCACCAGCACGGAGCGCAGCGCGATCGCCACCCCCTGCAGCGCGACCAGCCCGACGAAGAGGAGGATGAAGGATTTCAGCACGAACAGCCCCGGCATTCCGCCGACATTGGCCGAGCCTTCGGCATAGCTCCAAGACCGGCGCACGAACGGCATGGAATAGACGTAGACCACGAAGGTGAAGGGCAGCAGGAACAGCAGCACGCCGATCAGATCGACCACCGCCTTGCGCCGCGGCGATGCGGGCCGGTAGAAGATGTCGACCCGCACGTGATCGTCCCTGAGCAGGGCAAAGCCCGCCACCGCGGTGAACATCGCCCCGTTCAGCCAGATGTAGAGATCCTGCATCCAGACGAAGCTCACCGCGAAGACATAGCGCTGCACGACCACCGTGAAACACACGACGACGATCGCCAGCGCCAGCCAGGAGACCAGCCGTCCCACAGCGGTGTTCACCGCGGCTATGATGCGGACGATCGCAGCCAGAATGCGCATGACGGCCCCTCCCCGAGATTC
The DNA here is from genome assembly GCF_052826345.1 of Brevirhabdus sp. Classification (NCBI taxonomy): domain Bacteria; kingdom Pseudomonadati; phylum Pseudomonadota; class Alphaproteobacteria; order Rhodobacterales; family Paracoccaceae; genus Brevirhabdus; species Brevirhabdus sp. Next base: position 1,930 of record NZ_JBRBUA010000110.1, read on the forward strand.
GACCGATCATGTGCCATGATTGCGGCAGCCAGACAACCGGCGCCCCGCGCGTATTCATCCGGGATGCCGCTAATGGCCGGCCGAAGGCACTCGGCGAGAGCGCCAGCGCGCGAGCAGGGGGCGACGCACCGCGGCTCCGGCCGACCCGCCCGCGCGGGGGCGGACAAATGGCGCGAAAAGCCGTGGTTTCGCTGGCGCGTGACGCAGGGGGCGGGCGCTGCCTCCTTCACCCCCTCCCTTCGACCGTCGCGATGGGTCAGGCGGCCTTTGGCTGGCGGGCGACGTGCGGGCGCGCGATCAGGTTGCGGTGCAGGGCGCTGACCGTGTCCTTCATCCGGTCGCGGCCGACCAAGAATTGCACGTCGACGGTGCGGGTGGTCTGCTGGGCGGCGATCAGCTCGATGCCTTCCTCCTCCAGCGCGCGCAGGCCGTTCAGCAGCACGTTCTGGCCCGCCAGGTTGCGCCCGATGGCCGAAACGACGGCAAGGTTGCGCGCGCTGAGCGTGGCGCTGGGAAAGATCTCGGACAGGTCGCGCTCCACCCGTTTCACCGATTTCAACGGCGCGTCGACGTAGTGGGTGATGGTGTTGGCGTTCGACGATTTCGCCACGATGCGGATCTTGTGGCGCGTCAGGACATCGAGCAGCTTGGTGTCGTAGCCCTTGACGCCGACCATGTCCTGCTCGAACAGCTCCAGCGCGTAGACGCCGAGGCCCGTCACCATCTCCACCCCCGGCTTGTCCGACGGCTCGTTGTCGATCAGCGTACCGGGATCGTGCGGCTCGAAGGCATTGGTGACGCGCAGCGGGATGCCCGACTGGCGCAGCGTCTTGGCCGCCTTGGGATGGATCGCTTCCATCCCCATGTTCGACAGCTGGTCGGCCACGTCATAGTTGGTGTGGCCCAGCTTGCGCACCGCGCTTTCGCCGACGATGCCGGGATCGGCGGACGACAGGTGGAATTCCTTGTGGATGATCGCCTCGGCCGCGCCGGTCTGCGCCGCGATGCGCGAGAATGTGACCTCGGAATAGCCGCGGTCGTATTCCTTCATCAGCCCTTCGGTGCATTGCGCGTAGCCGGTGACGATCGGCAGTTCCTGGCTGAGGTCGATGTCACGCAGCCCGGCGCCGATGCGCTCTTCCAGCGTGTGCTCGGTCTCGTCGCGCCAGCCGCTGAGGTCGATGAACCGCGCGTTGACGCCCGCCCGGCGCAGCAGCAGCGCGGTGGCAAAGGCGGAATGCGCCTCGCCCAGGCCCGACAGCAGCTCGCGGATGATCAGCATGTGCTGGCTGAGGCGGAAATGCCCGTAGGAGCACAGCCGTTGCAGGTCGATCAGACAGCCGCGCGCGCCCTCGATCCGGTCGCGCACGAAATCATGCGCGGCGGACCGGTCGGCGGCATGGTCCAGCACCGCGTCATGCGCCTCGCACATGGCGGTGGCGACGCTCGACAGTGCCTCGGACCAGCCGTGGTCGTTCTCGGCATTGGCGAAAAGCTTGTAGACCCCCGGCGCGCCGGTCTTCTTGTCTTCCAGCAGCAGGTTGGTGATGCCGCCATAGGCCGAGACCACGAAGATGCGGTTGTAGATCTCCGCCTCCGGGCGCGTGCCGACGAAAAGCGTGTCCACAAGCTCGTTCGAGCGGCTCATCGAGGTGCCGCCGATTTTCTCGACGGTGTGTTGGGTATTCTGCGTCATGGTAGGATCCATCCCCTGGATTTTCGGCCCTGGATTGTCGCCCCTGAATCTCAGGCGGGGCGCGCGGGGGCTGTTGCCCTCCGCCCGCGCGCCTTCTCTCGGGACCGGCCGACCGACTGCCCCGGCGGCCGATGCACTGGCGGCCGATGCACTGGCGGTCGCGGCCGGATTATTCGGCCGCCGTCGCCGGTGCGGCGGCGTAGGAGCCGTCTTCCTGGTGCACCTCGGTGCCGGTGACGGGCGGGTTGAAGCAGCAGGCC
>NZ_JBRBUA010000111.1:0-29938 GCF_052826345.1 Brevirhabdus sp.
CCCCTGCAGCGCGGCTTCGGCGATCAGATCTTCGCGCCCGGCGAAATGACGGTAGACGGCGGCGGGGGTGACGCCGACCTGCTTGGCGGTTTCCGCGAGGGTGAAACCCGTGGGCCCTTTTTCGGTGATCAGCGACAGCGACGCGTCGACCAGCGCCTGACGCAGGTTGCCGTGATGATAGCCGCGTTTAACCATTCCAGATGTCCGGTCCACCGGCGATCCGGGGGTCGGGCGCATGAGCGACATCCTCATCCTTGTCGCCATAGCTGAGCCGGCACAGGATGGCGCGGATGGCGGCGAGACGCGCGCGGCGCTTGTCGTCGGCGCGCACCACGGTCCAGGGCGCGATATCGCTGTGGCTGCGCGCGAATGTCTCGGCGATGGCGGTCGAATAGGCGTCCCACTTCGACAGGCCATCAACGTCGATACGAGAGAGCTTCCAGTGCTTTAAGGGGTCCTGTTCACGTTCCAGAAACCGGCGCAGCTGTTCGGCGCGTCCGACGTTCAGCCAGATCTTGACCAGCGTGATGCCGTCATCGACCAGCATCCGCTCGAAATGCGGAAGCTGATGGAAAAAGCGTTCCCGCTCGGGTTCGGTGACGAAGGCGAACACGGCCTCCACCACGGCGCGGTTGTACCACGATCGGTCGAAGAGGACGATTTCGCCCGCGGTCGGCAAATGCCGGACGTAGCGTTGGAAGTACCATTCGCCGCGCTCGGTCTCGCTGGGTTTTGACAATGCCACGGTGCGCGCGACACGGGGGTTGAGGTTTTCGCGTATCCGCTTGATCGTGCCGCCTTTTCCCGCCGCGTCGCGGCCTTCGAACACCACGACGACGCGTTTGCCGGTCGCCTTGACATCCGCTTGCAGCTTGGCCAGTTCCAGCTGAAGCGCGCCCATCTGGTCCTTGTAGTCGCTGCGTTTCATCCGGTCGGGATAGGGGTGATCCTCGCCCAGGATGGTCTTGCCGCCCGCCGCGGCGATGGCCGTCCTCAGCGCATCGGGCGCGCTGTCGCGGTGGAAGGCGCTGATCGCGCCGTCAAAGGGAAGCGCCATTGACGTGACTCCTGTAGCGGTTTGAAAACCTTAGCGCTCATTGCTGTCTCAGCGCAATCCGGCGCGGAATGCCGCGCGATTGATCGTGGCGATCACCTCGGGGATGGCCACGTGATGCGGCATGTGGCCGATCCCTTCGAGGCGGGTGAGGTTCGCGCGCGGAATCTCCGTGGCCAGAACGTCGGAATGCACCTCGATCGGCACGATCTTGTCGGCGGTGCCATGGATGATTTCCGTGGGTATGTCGATGGTCGGATACTGTTTCTTCATGCGGCGCAGATAGGGTTTCAATGTATTCACCTGCTGCGCGTTGGCGCGCAACGTCTCGCGGCGCAAGGCCAATTCAATGCCGATGTAATCGGCATAGCCCTTCGGCACGGCCTGCGGGGAGAATATGCCGTCCAGCATGTCGACAATCGTTTCGCGCGGCGCGAAGGCGGTGGCCAGGGGGGCCGCGATCAGCCCGCCCGGTGCGCTCGACATGAGGCCGTATGCGGCCCCGAGCCCGCCGTCCCAGGGCTCCGACGCGGCGGAGACGAGCACCAGCGCGGCCGGATAGTCGGGATAGCGCAGCGCCCAGGCCAGCGCGACCGCGCCGCCGTAGCTCTGGCCCAGCACGATGGGATTGCGGACACCAAGCTGATCGGCGGCCGCTTTCAGCAGATCGGCCTGCGCCGCGGGCGGTTCGGACTGCGTGTTGGTGGCACCGGAAAAGCCGGGCAGGCGGTCGGTATAGCCCAGCCCCGGCCGGTCGAACGCGATCACGCGGTAATCCGACTTCAGCCGGTCGACCAGATCGAAGGTGAAATCGCGGATGTTGCCGCTGGCGCCGTGAATCAGGATCAGATCCGGTCCGCTGCCCTCGACATAGGCGTGCACGGTGGTGCCGTTGACCTGCATCAGCTGGCCCAGCGGGGGATAGTCGGCTTCGGCGGTGGCCTCCCTGCGGGCGGCGCGGTCTTCGACATAGGCGCCGCAGCCCACCAGGATCGAGGTGAGCGCGACGAGCGAGAGTATCTTAGCGGCCAATTTCATTTATGTTATACGGCGTTGACTGATAAATTTCGTTTATCCAGTTGCCATATAGAAGATGCGCGTGGCTTCTCCAGCGATTGAGCGGCGTTTTCGCGGGATCGTCATCAGGATAATAGTTCAGGGGGATGCGGACCTGCGCCCCCGAGGCGACGTCGCGGTCGTATTCCTCCTTCAGCGTGTGGCTGTCGTATTCCAGATGATTGAAGATATAGAGCGCCCTGTGCGCCGCGTCCTCGACCAGGCAGGGGCCGCATTGATCGGACCCCAGCAAGGTGACCAGACCGGGCACCGCGTCGATTTCGGCCTGGCGCATTTCGGTCCAGCGGCTGACGGGCACCACCAGATCGTCGGAAAATCCCCGCAGGTAGGGCGAGGCGGGCACGAGGTTGCGGTGCCGGAAGCAGCCAAAGGATTTGGTCTCCAGCAGGTGTTTCTGCACGCCGTGCAGATGGTTGATCATCGCCATCCCGCCCCAGCACACGCCGAAGGTCGAATGAACGTAGGTCTGCGTCCATTCGAACACCTCGACCAGTTCGTCCCAATAGGTGACGGCGGAAAAGGGCAGATGTTCGATCGGCGCGCCGGTGATGATGAGCCCGTCGAATTTCAGATGCTTCACGTCCTGAAAGGCGTGGTAGAATTCATCCATATGCTCCGAGGGCGTCGTCTTCGCCTGATGCTCGCTCATCCGGATCAGGGTCAGCTCGATCTGAAGCGGCGTGGCGCCGATCAGCCGCGCAAACTGTGTCTCGGTCTGGATCTTCTTGGGCATCAGGTTCAGCAGGCCGATGCGCAGCGGCCGGATATCCTGGGTCTGGGCGGCGGTCTGCGACATCACCATCACACCTTCGGCCGAAAGAACGTCAAAGGCGGGCAGGGAGGCGGGAATGGTGATGGGCATGGGCTGACTTCCTAAGCGAGCGGGTGATTTAGGCGCCTGCGCGCCGATCCTCAAGTCTGCGTGCGATCAGCGCCTCGAAATCTTCGGGCGACGTCAGCGCCGCGACATCGCCTGCGCTGACGGTCAGCCCCCATTTTTCGGCCATGGCACGGTATTTCGGCTGCCTGTGCGCCATCGCCTCGCGGTAGGCCCAGCGCACGAAGGCGTCGGGATCGACCTCGGCTTCGGTCCGGCCGCTCTGCGCGAGATAGCGCGCCCACATGTCGCGCAGGAAGGCGGGGTCGTAATACATCGGCTTGGGCGCGCGGTCGAAACGGCGCGCGAGTTCTTCGGTATGCGCCTCGCTGCCCTCGATCCAGACAAAGAGCAGATGCGCGCTGAGCGTGCTGAGCACCTCGTCCTCGGGGTCGTCGGGATCGGCGACCTCGCAGATCGAGCCGCCGGTGTCGCAGATGAAATTGTCATAGCCATAGAGCCTGCGCGCGCGGTCGATGAAATGCGGCGTGTCGAGCAGGGCGGCGATTTCGGCCCGGCGGTGCTGGTCCTGGCGGTGCATGTATTCCTCGAACGGCAGGCCGCCCAGATCGGGATTGCCCGGCTTACCCAGATAGCTCGACAGCGGCGCGAGGTTCTCGAAGGTGATGTTCGACGCGATGTAGATCGAATCCGTGCGCAGCAGATGCGCGAGGAACGGCGTTTTCATCGCCTCGGCCTTGAAGTTGTCGACGATGTGCTCGCCCATGTAGCGGGTGCCGATGCGGTAATCTATCGAGTAGTGGAACCAGTTCCCCGCCGCGCGCAGCATGGCGGAAACATGGGTCTTGCCCAGGCCGGACATGCCGAACAAAAGCACCCGCTTGGTCCGCGATGCCGTCCAGTCCCGTGCCGTGTCATAGATCATGTGCGCCATCCCCCTAGACAGAGCGTTGCCTAGCCGGGAACCGCTGTCTTTTCAAACGCAAAAGAGGCCCCGCGGATGCGGAGCCTCCGGCCCTGAAGCGGGTTTTCGCGATGTCAGAACCTGTAGCCGACCTTGACCCCCACCGAAACGGCATCGTTGCCGGTGAAGGTCGCGCGCGCCGTGTTCGCCGTGGCCGGGCGCGCGTCGCCCAGCTTGGTGTAGCGCACGCCGCCCGAGATCGTGACCTTTTCAAGCTGGTAGCTCGCGCCCAGGCCGATCGACACGGCCCCGTTCGACGGGCTGAGCGGCGACACGAGGTCGTCGTCCTGCTTGGTCAGATAGCCCAGCGACACGGAGGCCGAGAACTTCTCGGTGAACTTGCGGCCGACGCCGATCGTCACGTCGATGGTGTCGTCGATGTTGGTCAGGCTCTGCCCGCGTGTCCGCGCGTTGAACACCCGCGGAGAGATCACCGTCTTTGACCAGTTCGCATAGCGGATGGAGCCGAAGACCAGGGTATCGGCGGCCACGCCGGTCTGGAAATCCAGCACATAGGATTCGGGGGTGCGCACCTCGGTGACCGAGCCGGGGTTGACCACCGCCCCGCGCAGCCGCTCGACCGAATTCAGCTCGTGCTTGATTTCGGAATTGTAGGTCAGCGCGACGCGCATGGCGATGTCGGGAATCTCATAGGCGGCGCCGATGACATAGCCATAGGCGCGGTCTTCCTGAAGGTTCACCGAATAGCCGTTCAGCGGACCATAGGCCAGGCCCGACAGGGTGATATCGCCCGAGATCGTCTGCGACCGCAGGCCGCCGTGGATGCTGAAGCCGTTGCCGAACTGATAGCGGCCCAATGCGGTGATCGCGTTGCTTTGCGCGATTGCGGTCGTGCCGCCCAACCCGCTGGCCGCGGGGTTGCCGGGGTACTGGATATCCGCACCGAAAGGCTCATCGACGATGAGCGCGAAGGACAGTTGTTCGTTCAGCTGGTATTTGACGCCTGCCGCGGCGAGCGAGAAATCATCGGCCACGTTGCCGATGGGCTGGGTGGTGGCGGAGTCCTGTCCCGTCAGGCTCGGCATCGCGCGCCCGAAGGAAAACTCACCGTAGTTGCCCTTTTCGAACAACAGGCCGATCGGCTGGCCGCTGCGGTCCAGCCCACCCGCCATGGCGGCGGTCGAAGACAGTGCGACGAGGGCACTGCTGATGATGTATTTTTTCACGCGCGATCCTCCCAAGGATGTAGAGCCTGTATCCCTCATAGGGAGACGATCGGTCGCACGGCAAATTTGACCTCACGTCAGCGCGCGCGGCACTGGCTTAGGTGACGTGCTATTGCCACAGTAGGCGCATGGGCCTTGCCACGCGGGCGAATCCCGCCGCCGCGCGCTCAGGCGACGGGCCGGGACAGGCCTGGCCTGTCACGCCGCAGATTGAGCACATTGGCCAGCACGATGAACCCCGCGCCCAGAAATATCACCGGGTCCAGCGGTTCCGAATAGACCAGCGCGCCGACCACCGCGATGACCGGTAAACGTGCAAAATCCATAGGCATTACGACAGTCGCCGGGGCCAGGGTCAGCGCCGTGGTCAGGCAGAAATGCGCCGCCAGCCCGGCCATGCCGATCACCACCAGCCAGGGAAATGTCGTGGCCGAAGGTAACGTCACGTCACCGTCGATGCCCGCGCAGATCAAGCCGAAGATCGCCTGCATCACCGTCAGCCAGAACAGGATCGTGGTGATCGATTCGCTCCGCGAGAGCACCTTTGTCGCCAGCGCCGAGCCCGCGAATCCCACCGCCGCCAGCGCCGCCGCCATCTGGCCGGGCGCTATTCCGTCGACATCGGGGCGGGCCACGATCAGGATGCCGACGAACCCCAGCGCGGCCGCGACCAGCTTTCGGCGGGTCAGCCGCTCTCCCAGCACCAGCGGGGCCAGAAGCGCGACCCAGAGGGGCGTCGAGAACTCGAAGGAAAACACCTGCGCCAGCGGGATCACCGCGATCGCCCAGAACCACAGGTTCTGGCCCGCGAAATGAAACAGGTTGCGCAGCAGGTGCAGCCCCAGCCTGCGGCAGCGGATCTGCCCGCGTGTGCCCGCCACGCTCGACACGCCCAGAACCAGCACCAGCCCGACCAACGAGCGCCAGGTCATCAGCTCGAACGTGTCGAGTTCGAAGGACACCGCACGCCCGGCGACCGCCATCATCGAGAACGACGCGATCGCACCCACCATCCAAAGGCCCACGCGCAACAGCGGCACGGGCGTTTCGGCGGGCTCGGCGCTCATCGCGCGGTCACTCCCACTCGATGGTGCCCGGCGGTTTCGAGGTGATGTCGTAGGTCACGCGGTTGATGCCCTTGACCTCATTGATGATCCGCGTCGCGGTCTCGCCCAGGAATTCATGGCTGAAGGGGTAATAATCGGCCGTCATCCCGTCGACGCTGGTCACCGCGCGCAGTGCGCAGGCGAAATCATAGGTCCGCCCGTCGCCCATCACGCCCACCGTGCGCACCGGCAGGATCGCGACGAAGGCCTGCCAGATCTCGTCGTAAAGCCCGTGCCGCCGGATCTGGTCGATATAGACCGCATCCGCCTTGCGCAGGATCGCCAGCTTTTCGCGGGTGATCTCTCCGGGGCAGCGGATCGCCAGGCCCGGGCCGGGGAAAGGGTGGCGCCCAATGAAGGCATCGGGCAGCCCCAGCTCGCGCCCCAGCGCGCGCACCTCGTCCTTGAACAGCTCGCGCAGCGGCTCGACCAGCTTCAGCCCCATCTTCTCGGGCAGGCCGCCCACGTTGTGGTGGCTCTTGATGGTGACCGACGGCCCGCCGGAAAAGCTGACCGATTCGATGACATCGGGGTAGAGCGTGCCCTGCGCCAGGAACTTGGCGCCCCCCACCTCGGCCGCATGTTTCTGAAACACGTCGATGAACAGCTTGCCGATGGTCTTGCGCTTGATCTCCGGGTCGGACACGCCCTCCAGCGCGCCCAGAAACAGCGCCTGCTCATCGGCGTGGATCAGCGGCATGTTGTAATGGTCGCGGAACATGGTGACGACCTCTTCGGCCTCGCCCTGGCGCAGCAGCCCGTGATCGACGAAGACGCAGGTGAGCTGATCGCCGATCGCCTCATGGATCAGCACGGCGGCGACAGAGCTGTCGACGCCGCCCGACAGACCGCAGATCACCTTGGCATCGCCCACCTGTTCGCGGATCAGGCGGATCGCCTCTTCGCGGTAGGCGCCCATCGTCCAGTCGCCCTTGAACCCCGCCACGCGCACGAAATTCTGAAAGATCGAGCGCCCGTTGGGGGTATGATGGACCTCGGGGTGGAACTGCATCGCATAGAAATGCCGGTCCGGATCGGCGGTGATGGCAAAGGGCGCCGAAGGCGAGGTGCCGAAGACGCGAAACCCCGGCGCCAGCGCCGAGACATGATCGCCGTGGCTCATCCAGACCTGCTCGCGCTCTTCCAAAAACCAGCCCGCCATCAGGTCCAGCCGTTCCTCGGCCGGTTTGACATAGGCGCGCCCGAACTCCGCCGTGCCCTCGCCGCGCAGCACGGTGCCGCCCAGCATCTGCATCATCACCTGCTGGCCATAGCAGATCCCCAGCACCGGCACGCCCAGCTGGAACACCCGTTCCGGCGGCCGCGGAGAGCCCGCGTCGGGCACCGAGGCAGGCCCCCCCGACAGGATCACCGCCTTCGGGGCGAAGTCGTCCAGAAAGGCGTCGGTGACGTTCTGAAAGGGGTGGATTTCGCAATAGACATTCAGCTCGCGCAGGCGGCGCGCGATCAGCTGCGTCACCTGGCTGCCGAAGTCGATGATCAAAAGGCGGTCGTGTTCACGGGAAAGATCGGTCATGGCGTTGCTTTAAGCCCGCCGCCGCAGCCACGCAAGCCGCCATCGGGGCATTGCGGCACCGCCTTGCGCGCCGCGCATGGCGGCCCCCCGCGCGCGGCCCGCGATTCCGGCGTTACATTCGGCGCGAAACCCCTTAAATAGGGCTGCAAATGCGAGGTATCCCATGCGCGATCTGAAACTCCCCGAAGGCCGTCACCCCGAAAAGGCGCATCGCGCCGACAATGCACAGCCGAAAAAGCCGTCATGGATCCGCGTCAAGGCCCCCACCTCCGAGGGCTACAGGAAAACCCGCGACATCATGCGCGAGCACAAGCTTGTCACCGTCTGCGAAGAAGCCGGCTGCCCCCACGTCGGCGAATGCTGGTCCCAGGGCCACGCCACGATGATGATCATGGGCGAGATCTGCACCCGCGGCTGCACCTTCTGCAACGTGGCGACGGGGCGCCCCGACGCGCTCGACGTGTTCGAGCCGGGGCGCGTGGCCGATGCGGTCAAGAAGCTGGGGCTGAACCATGTGGTCATCACCTCCGTCGACCGCGACGACGTGGCCGACGGCGGGGCCGAGCATATCGCCCAGACCATCCGCGCCACGCGCAGGCAGGCGCCCGGCACCACGATCGAGGTGCTGACGCCCGATTTCCTGAAATGCGACGCAAGCGCGCTGGAGGTGGTGGTGGCGGCGAAACCCGATGTCTTCAACCACAACCTCGAAACCGTGCCGGGCCTCTATCCCACCGTTCGCCCCGGCGCGCGCTACTTCCACTCGCTGCGCCTGCTGCAAAGGGTGAAGGAGCTGGACCCCGCGATGTTCACCAAGTCGGGCATCATGGTGGGCCTGGGCGAAGACGCGCAATCCGTGCGCCAGGTGATGGACGACATGCGCGCGGCCGACGTCGATTTCCTGACCATTGGCCAGTATCTGCAACCCACGCCGAAACACCATCGCGTCGACCGTTTCGTCACGCCCGAGGAATTCGCGGGCTACGAGAAGGCCGCCTACGGCAAGGGCTTCCTCATGGTCTCGGCCACGCCGCTGACCCGCTCGTCCTATCACGCGGGCGACGATTTCGCCCGCCTGCGCGCCGCGCGGATGGCGAGACTCGGCGCTGGCTGAGCGCGCTTCTTCTGGTCAGAAATATCCCCGCCGGAGGCTCCCTCACGCCACCTGCTCACTCGACCGGCGGCACCGCCTTCAGATAGGATGCGATGGCCAGCCGGTCGTCATCGCTCAGATGGGCGATATTTTCCACCACGCTCGCCATTTCGCCGCCCGCGGTGTCGTAGTCGGGGGTAAAGCCACTGCTGAGGTAGGCGGCGATGTCGGCCTCGCTCCAGTCCAGCTTGGCGGGGGTGATATTGGGAATGCTTCCCTTGCCGTTGGGATTGGGCGCGCCGGCCAGCCATTGCGCCCGCTCGGGCCCGCCCAGCGCGTTGCGCGGCGTGTGGCATTCGCCGCAGTGGCCCAGCGCTTCGACCAGATATCGGCCGCGCTGCTGTTGCCGGCTCAACGCGCCCGTGACCGCCCAGTCCTGCCGCACGAACAGCAGCTTCCACACGCCCAGGTTGCGGCGGATGTGGTAAGGAAAGTCGACCTGCTGCGCGCGCGAGGGCGTGTCCACCGGCGGCAGGGTCTGCACGAAGGCCCACAACGACACCAGATCGGCGTCGCTCATCTTGTTGTAGGCGGCGTAGGGAAAGGCCGGGTAGTAATGCGTGCCCTCGGGCGATACGCCCTGCCGCACGGCGGTGGCGAATTCCGCCAGCGTCCAGCCGCCGATCCCGTTCTGGACGTCGGAGGAGATGTTGGGCACGTAAAACGTGCCGAACTCGGTCGTGAGTGCCCGACCGCCGCCCAGTTGCAGGCTGGCCTCCAATGTGGTGTCGCCGCCGGTCACGTGGCAGGTCGCGCAGCCGCTGGCCCAGAATACCTGCTCTCCCGCCGCCACGTCGGCCTTGATCCCGGCCAACGTCATGGCGTCGGACCTGCCCGGCGAGGTCGCGATCCAATAGGCCCCCAGACCCACGATCATCACCCCAAGCAGCGCATAGCCGATCAGCGAGAGTGTCGCATTGCGCATCGTTTTTCCCTTGCTGGCCTCTCAATCCGATCGCCCGGTGCCGAGGCGGCCCCCCTTCGACGTCCGATACGCCATGCGCCTTCGGACACCGCCGCAAACCGGGTCGCGCACCGGATCGAGAACCGGATTGCGAACCGGGCCGCGACGGCGTGGATCTGATGCCGCGGCCGCCGCCTTGTCAAGCGGCCGCCGCCGCGGCAGTCTAGGCAGACCCGATCACTCGGGCTTGCGATAGGCCTTGTGGCAGGCACCGCAGGCGCCGCCCAGCTCTTTCATCGAGGTTTGCAGCGCTTCCAGCCCCTGACCGGCGGCGCCTTCCATCGTGGTGGCGGCGGCCGTCAAATTTTCCATCTTCTTGTTGAAATCGGCCATGTCCGTCCAGATCGCGGGCAGGGCGTCGGTTTCCATCATGTCGTCGGTGGACGATCCCTCGACCCAGTAGCCGCTTTGATCGAGCTTGCTCAGCGCGAGGATATTGGCGGCCGCGGCGCTGGCCTTTGCCGCGTCGTATTCCACCGCGCCCTTGGCCATGCCGCCCAGCGTGCCGATATTGAAGGAATAAAGGCTCATATGCGCCTGACGCGCCTTGATCGCGGCTTCGGCGGCGGAATTGCCATGTGCCGCGGCCAACACCGCACCCGCGGCAAGCGAAGCGGCCACGCCGCCGAGAAGGATCGATCTGGACAAGCTCATTCGTAATCTCCTACAAAAAAAACGCCGGGGCAGATCGACGATCCGACCCCGGACAGGATCGACAGATTCAAAGGATACGACGAATATTTTTATTGCGCCAACGGCCATTGCGCCGAAAGGCGCAGGGCGGGCCCTGTTGGCGCCCGGCCGATCAAAACCGCGGAAGCCGCCCGCGCGGGCTGCCGTTGACGGTCAGCCACTCGGGCCATCCCCAAAGATGCTCATAAAGCGCCAGAAGCAGGCTGAGCGCGACAATCGCCAACACCAGCGCCACCTTTTGCCAGCTGGGCGGATTGCGCGCCCATTGCGACATGCGCAGAAGCCAGCGGTAATTCATCGGCGGATACCCGCAGACGGCAGCCGCGGGCGGGTCATCGGATGAACCTGACCTTGCCGATATAGGGCAGGTTGCGGTTGCGCTGCGCATAATCGATGCCATAGCCCACGACGAATTCGTCGGGGATCTCGAATCCGGTCCAGCTGGCCTTGACGTCGACCTCGCGGCGGCTGGGCTTGTCGAGCAGCGCGATGGTCTCCATCCGCGCGGGATTGCGCGTCTGCAACAGCTGGATCACATGGTGCAGGGTAAAGCCGGTGTCGACGATATCCTCGACCACAAGCACGTCGCGGCCCCCGATTTCGCCGCGCAGATCCTTGAGGATACGCACCTCGCGCGAGGATTCCATGCCGTCGCCATAGGAAGAAGCCTCCAGGAAATCGACCTCGACCGGCAGGTCGAGCTCGCGCACCAGATCCGCGATGAACACGAAAGAGCCCCGAAGCAGCCCCACCACCACCAGCTTGTCGGTGTCGTGAAACCGCTTCTGGATCTCCCTCGCCAGTTCCTCGATGCGCGCGGCGATGGATTTTGCCGAAATCATTTCGTCTATGACGTATCCGGGGGCGCCTTTGGCGGCGTATTTGGGCTGTGTCATGCCGTCTCACTTGATTTTCCGACGATATTCTACGACATCAACCAGCAGTGTCACGCCGAAACGGACCGATATGCCAACCCATTCAGAGACCCGCAAACTCCCCTACAGCGCGCAGCAGATGTACGATCTGGTGGCCGATATCCAGTCCTACCCCGAATTCCTGCCCTGGTGCGTCGCCGCGCGCATCCGCTCGCAGCGGTTCGAGCAGGAGGCGGAGGTGATCGAGGCCGATCTGGTGATCTCCTTCAAGGTCTTCCGGGAAAAATTCGGCAGCCGCGTGACGCTCTTCCCCGAGCAGATGAAAATCGACACCGAATATCTGGACGGGCCGTTTCGCTACATGAAATCGAACTGGGCCTTTCGCGATGTGAGCGGCGGCTGCGAGGTCGATTTCTTCGTGGATTTCGAGTTCCGCAACCGCGTGCTGCAAGGCGTGATCGGCGTCGTGTTCAACGAGGCGATGCAACGCGTCGTGCGGGCCTTCGAACGACGCGCAGCCGCGCTTTACGGCTAATGCCGCTGCGCCCTATGAGACGTGATCGTAGGCGCGCTCCCCATGCGCCGCCAGATCCAGCCCCGTGGTCTCGGTTTCGGCATCGACGCGCAGCGGGGTGATCGCGGCGCATAGCTTGATCAGGATGGTGGTCATCGCCACGGTAAACAGCCCGACGATCGCCAGACTGCCCAACTGTGCGGCCCAGCTGCCCGCGCCGAAGGCCGCGATCATCAGCGTGCCGAAGATGCCGCCGACGCCGTGCACGGCGAAGACGTCGAGCGTATCGTCGAGCTTGATCCGGTTGCGGATCAGGTTCACGGCCTCCTGGCACAGGATGCCGGCGATGCCGCCGATCACCAGCGCCTCCACCGGACCGACGAAGCCCGAGGCCGGCGTGATCGACGCCAGACCCGCGATGGTGCCGGTGACGATCCCCACAAGCGAGGCCTTGCCGTATTTCCAACGCTCCCAGAAGGCCCAGGTCAGGGACGCCGCCGCGGCGGAGATATGCGTGACCGCCAGCGCCATCGCCGCGCCGCCGTCCGCCGCCAGCTGCGAGCCGCCGTTGAAGCCGAACCAGCCGACCCACAGCATCGCCGCGCCGATCATCACAAAACCCGGATTGTGCGGCGGCTTGGTCCGGTCGCGGCGCGGCCCCAGGAAAAACGCCACCAGCAGCGCGGCAAGCCCGGCGGTTTCATGCACGACGATGCCGCCCGCGAAATCGCGCGCGCCCGTCGCCCCGAAGATGCCGCCGTCGGCCAGAAACCCGCCGCCCCAGATCCAATGCACCACCGGCGCATAGACCAGCACCATCCACAGCCCCGAAAACAGCAACACGAAGCCGAAGCCGATACGCTCCACATAGGCGCCGACGATCAGCGCGGGGGTGATGATCGCGAATGTCATCTGAAACGCGAAAAACAGCACCTCGGGCAGGGTGCCCGCCAGGCTGTCGGCCGTCACGCCGGTCAGAAAGGCCTTGCCCAGCCCGCCCCAGATTCCGCCCCAAACTCCGCCTCCGCCGCCGCCGCCGCCGAAGGCGATGGAATAGCCGACTGCGAGCCACAGGATGCTCATCAGGCAGGCGATGGCGTAGCACTGCATGAATACGCTCAGCACGTTGCGCGCGCGCACCAGCCCGCCGTAAAAAAGGGCAAGCCCCGGCAGTGTCATGAAAAGCACGAGCGCCGTCGCGACCATGATCCAGGCAGTATCACCGCTGTTCATCGGAAAGTCCTCATTCCTTGCTTTGCAGTAGCGGACTAAGCGTCGCGCCAAAGCGGAGGAAAGAGGCAAGACGGCCCCATGCCGCCTGTCGGTTGAGCAAAACCGCAACTGCCGGTTAAAGGAGCGCGAAATCGTCGCGGCGCCTATTTATTCATCGACTGGAGAAGTCCCCTGCGGCGCGCAGCAGCAGCGCCAGCGCGTGCTCGCAAGCCGCCGCGCGCACGCCCGCGCGGCCCAGCGCGCCGAATTCCACCGTCTCCGACCACAGGGCATCGAGCCGGGGCGATGCGGGGCGAGCCGACGGCCCCGCCCGCCGGGCGATGGCAAAGCAGACCCGTCCTTCGGGCTTGTGCTCGGACCCGCCCGGGCCCGCGATGCCGGTCACCGAAACCGCCAGATCCGCGCGGGAACGTGCAAGCACACCCTCGGCCATCTCGCGCGCGACCTCGGGCGAGACCGCGCCCACGCGATCGAGCGTGGCGGCGCGCACGCCCAGCAGCTCCTGCTTGGCCGCGTTGGAATAGGTGACCACGCCCCGCTCGAACATCGCGGAGGAGCCCGCGATCTCGGTCAGGGCGGCGGCGACCAGACCGCCGGTGCAGCTTTCGGCCGCCGCGACCTTGAGTCCCGCCGCCCGGCAGGCGGTCAGGATCGCAGCGGCGGTGCTCATGCGAAGACGCCATGCGCGATGCCCGCGGCGATCGCCACGACCAGCGCTGCCAGCGCCCCCGCGAAGACATCGTCGACCATCACACCATAGGGGTCGTTGCGCCGGTCGGCCCAACCCACGGGGCCGGGTTTCCAGATGTCGAACAGCCGGAACATCAGAAACGCGCCGACCCAGCCGGGATAGGGAAAGATCCAGGGATCGACGCCGGCGTGCCACAGCCCGGCCGAAAGCGGCCACAGCGCGATCCACTGGCCGACGACCTCATCTATCACGATCTCGGATGGATCGTGGTTGTCCGTTCCCCGGGTCATGTCCGCCGTGGCCCACCAGCCGACGACGAAGACCACGATCGTGGCCAGCGCGAAGCCGGGAAATCCTACGTAGACGTGCAGCAGCCACGCCAGCGGAATCGCCGCAAGCGAGCCCCATGTGCCGGAAGCCGGGCGCAGATATCCGATGCCGAAGACGGTCGCGACAAGCTTGCTCATGCCTGCACCAGCGCCACGGTCGCCAGGGCGGCGATGCCTTCCTCCCGGCCGGTGAAGCCCAGCCTTTCGGAGGTGGTCGCCTTCACGCTGACCCGATCGGGCGTGATATTCATAAGCTCTGCCATCTTGCGTCTCATAGCCTCCGCATGGGGTGCGATCTTGGGCGCTTCGCAGATCAGGGTGCAATCCGCATTGCCCAATGTGAACCCCTGCGCTGTGACCAGCGAGACGGCGTGGCGCAGAAAGATCTCCGACGCGGCGCCCTTCCACTGCGGATCGCTGGGCGGAAAGTGGCGCCCGATATCGCCCTGGCCGAGCGCGCCGTAGATCGCATCCGTCACCGCGTGCATCCCGACATCGGCATCCGAATGCCCCTGAAGCCCGCGCGCGTGAGGCACCGCGACACCGCAAAGCATTACCGCGTCGCCCGGCCCGAACCTGTGCACGTCAAAGCCGTTGCCCACCCGTATATCCACCTGCGCGCCCCTCAACAGTTTCTCGGCCCGTGCGAAATCCTCGGGGCCGGTGATCTTGAGATTGTCCTCTGCCCCTTCGACGATGCGCACGTCAAGCCCCGCGGCCCGCGCGATCGCCACATCGTCGGCCGCATCCGCGGGCGCGCTGTCATAGGCGCGCAGCAGCGCGCGGCGGTCAAAGCCCTGCGGCGTCTGCGCGCGGAAAAGCCCCTCTCGGGGCTGGATCTGCGCCACGCGCTCCGCACTGCCGCGCCACAAGGCGTCGGTGACCGGCAGACCGGGCGCCGCGCCCGGGGCATGATCGAGCGCGGCCGCGACGCGCCCGATCACCGCCTCCGGGCACAGCGGACGCGCCGCGTCGTGGATCAGAACGCGCGTGCCGGTGCTGGCGTGCAGACCGGCGCGCACCGACAGCGCCCGCGTTTCGCCGCCCGTGACGACAGTGATGTCGCGGCCCGGATCGACGGGCAGGGCAGGGCGCACCAGCCTGTCGAAAAGCGCCCTGTCGCCGGGGTGGATCACCACCACGATCTGGCGCACCGCATCGTTTCGGGCAAAAAGATCGATCGTGCGGGCCAGCACCGTGCGCCCCGCCAGCATCCGGTACTGCTTGGGCAGGGACCCGCCCGCGCGCGTTCCGCGCCCCGCGGCAACGATGATGGCGGTGAAGGACATGTGCGGCTCCGGCAGGTCAGCGGCTCGTGCGGAAGGACGACGAGCTATCGCGAATTTGTTTATGACCTGCGCATCGGAGTGGCAACCGCCGCGCTATTGCCGCTATGGTTGCCCAAAAAATAGGCATATGCTGCGCGGGTGCCCTGACAAGGCCTGACAAGGCCGCCGCGATTTGCCTTTCGTCTGAGGGGGCGGTAGTCGAAAAGCTGTTCGCACAAGGATTAGGCGTTTGTCCGTGAAAGTGGCACATCTGCTGCGCTCTCCGCCGGTTTTTCTGGCCCCGCTGGCCGGAATCACCGACCTGCCGTTCCGCGATCTCGTCTCGGGGTTCGGCGCGGGGCTTGTCGTCAGCGAAATGATCGGCAGCCAGGAAATGGTGCAGGCCAAGCCCTCGGTCCGCGCGAAGGCGGAGCTCGGTTTCGGTCGGGCCCATACGGCCGTGCAGATCGCCGGGCGCGAGGCGCATTGGATGGCCGAGGCCGCCCGCATCGCCGAGGCGCAGGGCGCGACGACCATCGACATCAACATGGGCTGCCCGGCCAAGAAGGTGACCAGCGGCTACTCTGGCTCCGCACTGATGCGCGACCCCGACCACGCGCTGTCGCTGATCCGTGCGGTGGTGGGGGCGGTGCGGGTGCCCGTCACGCTGAAAACCCGACTGGGGTGGGATGACGCCACGCTCAACGCCGCCGAAATCGCGCGCCGCGCCGAGGCCGAGGGCGTCGCGATGCTGACGATCCACGGGCGCACGCGCTGCCAGTTCTACAAGGGGCATGCCGATTGGGCCGCGATATCCGACGTCAAGCGCGCCGTCTCGATCCCGGTCATCGCGAATGGCGACATCACCGACAGCGCCACCGCCGCCCGCGCGCTGCGCCTGTCGGGCGCCGACGGTGTCATGGTGGGCCGTGGCGCGCGGGGGCGGCCATGGCTGCTGGCGCAGATCGCCGCCGACCTCTTTGCCGCGCCCGCGCCGCAAGTGCCCGAAGGCGCCGCGCTGGCCGCCATGATCGGCGCGCATTACCAGGCGATGCTGGAGTTCTACGGCCCGGCGCTGGGCGGGCGCAACGCGCGCAAGCATCTGGGCTGGTATCTTGACGGGGGCGCGCCCGACCCGGCGCTGCGCCGCGCGATCCTGACCGAAACCGCGCCCGGGACGGTGCTGCGCCTGCTGCGCGAATGGTGCGATCCGCAGCGCGCCGAAAAGGCCGCCGCCGCATGACCCTGCTGCCCGATAGCCTTTGGGTATCGCTGCCCGTGCCCGCGCTGCTGCTGGACGGCGATGATCTGATCCGGGCGATCAACCCCGCGGCGGAACTTTTCCTCAATGCGTCCGCGCGGGCGCTGCGCGGCGCCAGCATCTGGGACCGGCTGCTTGCGGACGCCCCGCTCAGGGAAAGCTTCGCACGGGTGCGCGACAGCCACGCGCCGCTTTTCGTAAACGATGTCGAGGTCGGCGCACGGGCGCGGACGGGACGCCCCTGCAACCTGCAAATCGCGCCGGTGGCCGAGATGCCCGGCCAGATCCTGCTGTTGCTGGAACCGCGGGAGATCGCCGACAAGCTGGGCCGCGCGATGCAGGCGAAGACCGCCGCGCGCTCCGCGATCGGCATGGCGGAGATGCTGGCGCATGAAATCAAGAACCCGCTGGCGGGGATCACCGGCGCCGCGCAGCTGCTGTCGATGGGGCTGGCGCCGCGCGATCGAGAGCTGACCGACCTGATCGTCGCGGAATCGCGGCGCATCGTGAAGCTGCTGGAACAGGTCGAGCAATTCGGCGACCTGCGCTGCCCCCAACGCCGCGCGCTGAACCTGCACGATCTGCTGGATCGCGCGCGAACCTCCGCGATGGTGGGCTTTGCCGCCCATATGCGGCTGAAGGAAGACTACGACCCCTCGCTGCCGCTGACCCATGCGGATGGCGACCAGCTGTTGCAGGTCTTGCTGAACCTTCTCAGGAACGCGGCCGAGGCAAGCCCCTCGGGCGGCACCATAACGCTGCGCACCTTCTATGATCCCGCGATCCGGGTGCGGCGCAAGGACGGCACCGGCGCGGCCGTGCCGCTTCAGATCGAGATTATCGACGACGGGCCGGGGCTGCCGCCCGACATCGCGGGCGAGGTGTTCGAGCCCTTCGTGTCGGGGCGCGAAAACGGCACCGGCCTGGGCTTGGCGCTGGTGGCCAAGATCGTGGCCGAGCATGAGGGCTGGCTGGCGGTCGAAAGCGCGCCGGGGCGCACCGTGTTCCGCCTGTCGTTGCCGGTCGCGCCGAAACCCGGGGCCGGCCACGATGGCCAAGCAAGGGAAGATATCTGATGGACGGAACCGTTCTTGTCGCCGACGACGATCGCACCATCCGCACCGTGCTGACCCAGGCGCTGACGCGGGCGGGGTGCAAGGTGCACGCCACATCCTCGCTGATGACGCTGATGCGCTGGATCGATGAGGGCAAGGGCGATCTGGTGATTTCCGACGTCATCATGCCCGACGGCAACGGGCTGGACACCCTGCCGCAGATCGGGGCGAAACGTCCGGGGCTGCCGGTCATCATCATTTCGGCGCAGAACACCATCATGACGGCTATTCAGGCCGCCGAGGCCGAGGCCTACGACTATCTGCCCAAACCCTTCGATCTTCCCGACCTGATGAAACGCGCCGCCCGCGCGCTGGAACGCAAGCGCAAGGCCGCCCGCCAGAGCGCGCCGCCCGCCGATCCGGTGGCGGCGGAATTCGACGATCTGCCGCTGGTGGGGCGCACGCCGCAGATGCAGGCGCTCTACCGGCTGGTGGCCAAGGTGATGAACACCGATCTGCCGGTGCTGATCACCGGCGAGAACGGCACCGGAAAATCCTTGATCGCGCGCGCCGTCCACGATTTCAGCGACCGGCGCAACCTGCCGTTCGTCACCGTGGGCGCCGCGGATCTGACCAGCGTCGACAGCGCGGCTACGATCGTGTCGCAGGCGCGCGGCGGCGCGATCCTCTTCGACGAGATCGCGGATCTGAACGAGGAGGCACAGGCGCGGATCGTGCGCATGTTGGACAGTTTCGACGATCACGCGCCGCGGGTGCTGGCGACGTCCCAGAAAGGGCTGGCCGAAAAGCTGGAGTCGGGACAGATTCGCCAGGATCTGTTCTATCGGTTGGGCGGGGTCACGATTTCCGTACCTGCGCTGCGCGAACGGGTCGACGATATCGAACTTCTCGCCATGCATTTTCTGGCAAGGGCGGAGCGTGCGGGCCATCCGCTGCGCCGCATGAGCGGAGAAGCGCTTGAGCTGATGCGCCAGTACAGCTGGCCCGGCAACGTGCGGCAGCTGGAAAATTGCGTGCGCCGTCTGATCG
This sequence comes from Brevirhabdus sp., assembly GCF_052826345.1. NCBI lineage: Bacteria > Pseudomonadati > Pseudomonadota > Alphaproteobacteria > Rhodobacterales > Paracoccaceae > Brevirhabdus > Brevirhabdus sp. Next base: position 18,850 of record NZ_JBRBUA010000111.1, read on the forward strand.
TCACCGCCGCCGAAGATGTCATCGCCAAGGCGGAGGTCGAGGCCGTCCTCAGCACCCAGCCGGCGGTTGAATCGCTGTCTGGACAAGGCGACGCCGACAGGATTTCCGGCTGTGTTGACAGGCACTTGCGCCGCTACTTTGATTTGCATGGCGGCGTGCTGCCGCCGCCGGGGCTTTACCAGCGCATCCTGCGCGAGGTCGAGGTGCCGCTGATCGAGATCGCCCTCCAGGCGACCGGCGGCAACCAAGCCAAATGCGCGGATCTTCTCGGGATCAACCGAAATACGCTGCGCAAGAAAATCACCGAGCACGATATTAACGTGACACGCCGCCGCAAATTGATGTAAAACCGCAACAGTGATTGCATTGCTGCCGAGGCTGGGCAGTGCCCGTCACGCGTGTGTGGAAATCGGTCGAGGACAAGGCCGTAACAATTGGGGGTAATCGTGCGCAGCCCGGTGCAGACCGCGACCTGGAACAGGCTGAACACGCTGCGCAGGCAGCGCCGGGTTCAGAACGCGGCGACTTTCGGCCTGGTCGTCCTGGGCCCGATCCTGACCATCGCGACCTATCAGGCGCTCGGCCCGCTCGAGCTGGGGTCGACCTCCAGCGCGCTGCGGCTGATCCTGCTGTCGGATTTGATCTACGTGCTCACGATCGCCGCGCTCGTCGCGCAGCGCGTGGCGCGGATGATCTCGGCGCGGCGGGCCAAATCCGCGGGATCACGACTGCATTTGCGGCTGACGGGGGTGTTCGCCGTCGTCGCGCTGATCCCCACCATCCTCGTCGCGGTCTTCGCGACCCTGACCGTCAATGTCGGGCTGGAGGGGTGGTTTTCCGATCGGGTGCGGCAGGTGGTGGGCACCTCGCTCAGCGCCGCGCAGGCCTATTCGCAGGAACATCGCCAGGACCTGCAAACCGATGCCGAGGCGCTTGCGGCCTATCTCAACGTGGCCAAGCAATCGACGTTCTTCATGTCCGATGGCAACCTGCGCCAGCTGCTGACGCAGGGCCAGGCGCAGGTGCAGCGCGGATTGCGCGAAGCCTATGTGATCGACGGCGCGGGCGAGATCCGCGCGCGCGGCGAACGCAGCTATCTGTTCGATTTCGAACAGCCCTCGCAGGACCAGCTGCGTCAGGCGCGAGAAAAGGGCACGGTATTCATAGAAGACTGGACAAACAATGAGTTCCGCGCGCTTGTTCATCTAAAACCTTATGTCGACAGATATCTGTATGTCTCGCGTTCGGTGGACGGGCAGATCCTCAGCCTGCTCGATGAGACCCAGGCGACCGTCGCGCTTTACCAGCAGCTCGAAAGCGACCGCGGGCGCCTGGTGTTCGAGTTCGGGCTTCTCTACCTCGGTTTCGCGGTCATCCTGATCCTGGCGGCGATCTGGCTGGGGCTGTGGTTCGCCGAGCGGCTGTCGCGCCCCGTGGGGCGTCTGACCGGCGCGGCGCAGCGTGTGGGCGCGGGCGATCTGGATGTGCAGGTGATCGAGGAAAAGGGCGATGACGAAATCGCCATGCTCAGCCGGATCTTCAATCAGATGACGCTGCAACTCAAGGCGCAGCGCGAGACGCTGCTCGACAACAACCGCCAGATCGACCGGCGGCGGCGGCTGTTCGATTCGGTGCTGTCGTCGGTCACGCCCGGCGTGATCGGGCTGGACGCCGGCGGCAAGATCGACTTTCTGAACCGCTCCGCGCAGCGGCTGCTCGATCTCGACCAGGACACGGGGCTGGGGCAGGGCCTGTCGGAGGTGGTTCCCGAATTCGAGCGCCTGCTCGACGTGCTTCAGACCGGGCGGCGCGAAACCACGCAGGAGGAGCTGAAGCTCAACCGGCAGGGTCGGCGCGAAAGCCTGCTGGTGCGCATGAGCGAACGGCGCAACGCCAAGGGCGCGCTGGAGGGCTACGTGGTGGCCTTCGACGATGTCACCGACCTGGTCAGCGCGCAGCGCATGGCCGCCTGGGGCGATGTTGCGCGGCGCATCGCGCATGAGATCAAGAACCCGCTGACCCCGATCCAGCTGTCGGCGGAACGGCTGGCGCGCAAGTTCAAGCCGCTGGTCGGCGATCAGGCCGAACAGCTGGGTCAGATGACAGACGTGATCGTGCGCCAGACCAACGACCTGCGCCGCATCGTCGACGAATTTTCCAAATTCGCCCGCATGCCCGAGCCCGAGCGCCGCGAGACCGATCTGGCCACCTTGCTGCGCGAGGCGGTCATGTTGCAGGGCCCCGCGCTCGACCCGGTGCCGATCATCGCCGATATCCCCGCGCATCCGATGATGCAGGAGGTCGATTCGACCATGATTTCGCAGGCCTTGACCAACCTGATCAAAAATGCCGGCGAAGCCATTGAAACGTTCATCGAAAGCGGCAAGTCACCCGAAGACTACCAGCCACAGGTCCGGGTCTCGGCCGAGGAGACCGCGGATGCGGTGATCATCCGCATCTGCGACAACGGCATCGGCCTGCCCCCGGACCGCGCGCGGCTGTTCGAACCCTATGTGACGACCCGCGACAAAGGCACCGGGCTGGGTCTGCCCATCGTGAAGAAGATCATCGAAGAACACGGCGGAAGCCTCGAATTGACCGATGCACCTGCATTCGACGATGCGCGGCACCGGGGGGCGATGGCCGTCGTCACCCTGCCTGCCGACACTGCCGCCGCCGACCGCCGGGGGCAGCCAATAAAAATGACAGAGAGAGAGCAATGAGCGATATTCTGATTGTCGACGATGAAAAAGACATCCGGGAGCTGATCTCGGACATCCTGAAAGACGAGGGCTATGTCACCCGCGTCGCCGCCAATTCCGAGGACTGCATGGCCGAAATCAACCGGACGCAGCCCGGTTTGATGATCCTGGATATCTGGCTCAAAGACAGCCAGATGGACGGCATCGACATCCTCAAGACGGTCAAGCGCGACAACCCCGATGTGCCGATCGTCATCATCTCGGGGCATGGCAACATCGAGATCGCCGTGGCCGCGATCAAGCAGGGCGCCTATGATTTCATCGAAAAGCCGTTCAACATCGATCAGCTGATGGTCGTGGTGGGCCGCGCGATGGAAACCTCGCGGCTGCGGCGGGAAAATACCGAGCTGCGCCGCAACGACGCCGGACCGAGCGAGATGATCGGGTCGAGCGCGGTGTTCAAGACGATGAGATCCAATCTGGAAAAGGTCACGCGGTCGAACGGCCGGGTAATGTTGTCGGGCCCCGCCGGCAGCGGCAAGGAGGTGGCTGCGCGCTTTATCCACGCGCATTCGCATCGGGCCGGTCAGCCCTTCGTGACCGTCGCCTGCGCCTCGATCGAGCCCGAGCGGATGGAAGACGTGCTGTTCGGCAAGGAAAGCGCCGACCGCGCGGTCGAGCCCGGCCTGCTGGAACAGGCGCATGGCGGCATCATCTATTTTGACGAGGTCGCGGATATGCCGATGGCGACCCAGTCCAAGATCCTGCGGGTGCTGGTCGACCAGCAATTCCTGCGGGTGGGCGGCATCGACAAGGTGCGGGTCGATCTGCGGGTGCTGGCCTCCACCAGTCGCGATCTGCGCGCGGAGATCGCCGCCGGCCGGTTCCGCGAGGAGCTTTATCACCGGCTGAACGTGGTGCCGATCGCGGTGCCCTCGCTTGAGGAGCGGCGCGAAGACATCCCCGAACTTGCGCAGTATTTCCTCGAACAGCTTCACGCCACGCAGGGCCTGCCGCTGCGCCCGCTGAGCGAGGAGGCGCAGGCGCTGCTGCAGACGATGATCTGGCGCGGCAACGTGCGGCAGTTGAAGAATGTGATGGAGCGCATCCTGATCCTGGGCCCCGACAGCGGCCCGATCGACGTGCGCGAGCTGCCGTCCTCGGACCCCAGCCCGACGGATGGCGAAAGGGTGGTTTTGTCGGCGGGCCTCGCCACGCTGCCGCTGCGCGAGGCGCGCGAATTGTTCGAGCGCGAGTATCTGATGACGCAGATCAACCGCTTCGGCGGCAACATCAGCCGCACCGCCACCTTCGTGGGCATGGAACGCTCGGCCCTGCACCGCAAGCTCAAGTCGCTGAACGTGGTGACCACCAGCAAGACCGGCGCCCGCGTCGCCCGCGTCGAGGAAGACGCCGACGCGGACATGCCCAACGAATGAAGCCTGAGCCCCGGCACGCGCAAACGCGCCGGGCGGCGGCTGCGAACGAGAGCGCGAACGGGGGCGCGAACAAGGAGGCGCACGGGCCGCGCATGGTCCGTCCGGCGGAGATCTGCGGACGGCGCGCCGGGCGCCGGTCGATTGACCTCTGCGCGGCCTTCTGCCATGGCTTCGGCGCACCCCGACGGCCTGCGGCGCCGCGTTCGGGGGTTTGTCTGTTGAGAGCTATCGGGGCTATCGCATGAAGGTCATCATCTGCGGCGCGGGTCAGGTCGGCTGGCAGATCGCCCGGCACCTGTCGGGCGAAAAGAACGACGTCACCGTCGTCGACAACAACCCCGATCTGGTCAATCGCGCCACCGATACGCTGGACGTGCAGGGGATCACGGGCTTCGCCTCCTATCCCGATGTGCTGGACCGCGCGGGCGCGCGCGACGCGGACATGATCATTGCCGCCACCTACAGCGACGAGGTGAACATGGTCACCTGCCAGGTGGCGCATTCGGTGTTTTCCGTGCCCCGCAAGATCGCGCGGCTGCGGTCGCAAAGCTATCTGACGGCAATCTATTCCGACCTTTACCGCCGCGATCACATGCCCATCGACGTGGTGATCAGCCCCGAGCGCGAAGTGGCCGAGGCCGCGATGCGCCGCCTGGCCGCGCCCGTCGCCTTCGACACGGAAAGCTTTCTGGGTGGCCGCGCGCAGCTTTTGGGCATCGCACTGGAAGAAAGCTGCCCGGTGATCAACACGCCGCTCAAGCAGCTGTCGGAACTCTTCTCGACGCTGCGCACGATCGTCGTGGGCATCAGGCGCGGCGGCAACCTCTTCGCGCCGCAGCCGGGCGATCAGCTGTTCCCCGGCGACCAGGTCTATCTGTTCTGCCATACCGAGGACGTCGGGCGCACGCTTGAGATCTTCGGCAAGACCAACCGCAAGCAGGAACGCGTGGTCATCATCGGCGGCGGCAACGTGGGCCTTGCCGTGGCCCGCGCGCTGGAAGCCGCCAACAGCCGCAATCGCGTGCGCGCCAAGGTGATCGAGCGTGACCGCGCCACCGCGGAGCGCGCCGCCGACGCGCTGGAACGGACCATCGTGCTGCACGGCGACGGGCTGGACAGCGAGCTGCTGAACGAGGCCAACATCGACCGCGCCGACGCGGTTCTCGCGGTGACCGACGACGACAAGACCAACCTGCTGGCGGCCGTCCGCGCCAAGGCCGCGGGCTGTCACATGGCGATCTGCCTGCTGAACGATCCGACGCTGGTGCCGCTGCTGGAACCGATGAACATCGACGCCTACATCAACCCGCGTTCGACCACGGTGTCGTCGATCCTGAAATACATCCGGCACGGCCGGGTGCGTGCGATCTATTCCATCGGCGACGCCGAGGCGGAGGTGATCGAGGCGCAGGTGCTATCAACCTCGCCGATTTCGGGACAGTACATCCGCGACATCAGCTTTCCCGAAGGAGTGCTGGTCGGCGCGATCCAGAAGGGCGACAAGGTCATCAGGCCGCGCGCCGACACCAAGATCGAGGAAGGCGACGTGATCGCGATCTTTTCGCTGACCGAAGACGTGCCCGAGGTGGAACGGCTGCTTCAGGTCTCGGTCGACTTCTTCTGACATGATCGCGCTGATCCGCAATCTGCCGCTGCTGGTCCTGTTGTCGGGAATAGCGGCGGTGGCGATGCTGATTCCGGCAGCGCTGGGGCTGTCGAGCGGCGATTACCACTCGGCGCGGGTCTTCTTCTACACCTCGATCATGGCGCTGTTCCTGACCGGGCTGACCGCGCTCGCCACGGCGAACTACCGTCCCGCCAGCGCGGCGCGCAGCCATTTGCTGGCGCTGCTGGGCGCTTTCGTCATCATGCCGCTGATGCTGGCGGTGCCGGTGATGGAAATCGTGCCCAATATGCGGTTTCTCAACGTCTATTTTGAAATGGTCTCATCGCTGACGACAACCGGCGCCACGATCTTCGTCAACCCCGATCTGGTGCCCGACGCGGTGCATCTGTGGCGCGGCCTGACCGGATGGATGGGCGGTTTTCTGATGTGGCTGATGGCCATCGCGATCCTGGCGCCGATGAACCTGGGCGGGTTCGAGGTGACGTCCTACCGCCAGGCGGGCCACACGACCGAGCTGCGCCAGATCAACCGCATCGCCGATCCGTCCGAGCGGCTGGTGCGGTTCTCGCGCACGCTGTTTCCGATATACGTCTCGCTCACGACGGCGCTGTGGATCGCGCTGCTGCTGACCGACATGGAGGCCTTTCCGGCGGTGATGATCGCGATGGCGACGATGTCGACCTCTGGGATACTGCCGACCAGCGGGCTGGGGCAGGTGGGCTTTGCCGCCGAAGCGATGGTGTTGCTCTTCCTGGTCTTCGCCATCTCGCGGCAATCCTTTTCCTTCGAGATGACGCGCCGCGGCCTGGTCCGGCTGAGCGAGGACCGCGAACTGCGTTTCGCGCTGGCCCTGGGCATTCTGGTGCCGGGGGGGCTGTTCCTGCGCCACTGGCTCGGGGCGATCGAATTCGACGCCATGGAAATCAACGCCGAGGCGCTGCGCTCGCTCTGGGGATCGGTTTTCACCGTCTTCTCGTTTCTCACCACGACCGGGTTCGAATCGGCCGACTGGAATCAGGCGCGCTACTGGTCCGGGTTGCAGACCCCGGGGCTGATCCTGCTGGGTCTGGCGCTGACCGGCGGCGGCGTGGCGACCACGGCGGGCGGGGTCAAGCTGATGCGCGTCTATGCGCTCTACAAACACGGCATGCGCGAGATGGAAAAGCTCGTCCACCCCTCGTCAGTGGGCGGCGCGGGGATCGCGGCGCGCCATATCCGGCGGCAGGGCGCCTATATCGCCTGGGTGTTCTTCATGCTCTTCGCGCTGTCGGTGGCGGCGGTGATGACGGCGCTGGCCCTGTCGGGCCTGTCGTTCGAGACCGCGATGACGCTGGCGGTGGCGGCGCTGTCGACGACCGGCCCCATTGCCCAGATCGCCGTGGAGGACCCGATCTCCTACGCCAATCTGGCCGACAGCGCGAAGTACGTGCTGATGATCGCGATGATCATGGGTCGGCTGGAAACCCTGGCCATCGTGGCGCTGCTCAATCCCGATTTCTGGCGCAATTGAGGGCGCGCGCCCGCAGCCTGTGGGATTTTCGCGCCTCAGTTGATAAAAATGGCGAAATTTGGGCTGGAAACCGCTGAGGAGGCGCGACATACTCGCCTCGACAGTGAGCTGCCGGGAGGGCGGCAAGAATAAAAAAAGGCAATAAGAAATGGCTGCCGATAAGCAGAATCTTCAAGACGCATTCCTTAATCATGTTCGCAAAACCAAGGTTCCGGTCACGATCTTCCTGATCAATGGCGTCAAATTGCAGGGCGTGATTACCTGGTTCGACAATTTCTGTGTTCTTCTGCGCCGCGACGGACAGTCGCAGCTGGTCTACAAGCACGCGATTTCCACCATCATGCCGTCGCAGCCGATCAACCTTTACGATGGTGACGATTGATCGAATCGTTTGACACGAGCACCCCTGCCACGCGGGCGTGGGTGCTGCATCCCGAACTGAAAGCCGACCGGCACAAGCGCCGGGGCGCGTCCCATGCGCTGGAAGAGGCCGTGTCGCTGGGCGACGCGCTGCCGGGTCTCGACATGGTCGGGGCCGATGTCGTGCCGCTGCCCAAGGTCAACCCGGGCCTTTTGTTCGGCACCGGCAAGATCGAGGAATTGCGGCGCAAGTTCGAGGACCATGAGGTCGATCTGGTGCTGATCGACGGGCCGGTGACGCCGGTTCAGCAACGAAATCTGGAAAAGCGGTGGAAAGTCAAGATTCTCGACCGGACCGGCCTGATCCTCGAGATCTTTTCCGATCGGGCCCGCACGCGCGAGGGTGTGCTTCAGGTGGAAATGGCCGCGCTGAGCTATCAGCGCACGCGGCTGGTGCGCGCATGGACCCACCTGGAGCGGCAGCGCGGCGGGCTGGGCTTTGTCGGCGGCCCCGGCGAGACGCAGATCGAGGCCGACCGCCGTGCCATCGACGAGGCGGTCACAAAGCTCCGGCGGCAATTGTCCAAGGTGGTCAAGACACGGGAATTGCACCGCGCCGCACGCAAGAAGATCCCGTACCCCGTGGTCGCGCTGGTGGGCTACACCAACGCGGGCAAGTCGACGCTGTTCAACCGGATGACCGGCGCGTCGGTCACGGCCGAGGACATGCTGTTCGCCACCCTCGACCCGACCATGCGCGCGGTGGAGCTGCCCGGCGGGCTGAAGGTCATCCTGTCCGACACGGTGGGCTTCATCTCCGATCTGCCGACGCAGCTGGTCGCCGCGTTCCGCGCCACGCTGGAGGAGGTCCTGGATGCCGATCTGATCGTGCATGTGCGCGACATTTCTCACCCCGAATCGGAGGAGCAGTCCAAGGACGTGCATGATATCCTCACCGAAATGGGGGTGGACGAGGCCGCGCGCAGGCTCGAGGTCTGGAACAAGCTCGACCGGCTGGACGACGCGGCGAAATCCGCGCGCGCTACCACCGCGGAACGCGAACCCGACATCATCGCCCTTTCCGCGCTGACCGGCGAGGGGATGGAGGCGCTGTTCGACACGATCACCGATGCGCTGGACCCGCCGCGTCTTCAGGAGCGGCTGGTGCTCGGCCATGCGCAGGGACGCGCCCGCGCCTGGCTCTTCGAGCAGGACGTGGTGACGGACGAAAGCCAGACCGAGGACGGCGTGATCCTGACCGTCAGCTGGACCGAACGGCAGAAAGCACGCTTTTCCAAGCTCTGATCCGGCTTTTCGTCGGATTGCGGTGAACCGCACCGAGGTGTCGCGCGTATAGAGGTGACACTTCGGGAAAGCCCATGATGACCCTGATCATTCTCTACCTCGCCACGGCCGCGATTTTCCTCGCGCTGGATTTCATCGGGCTGCGATTCCTGATCCGCCCGCTCTTCGAGGCCCATATCGACGACATGTTGCGCGACCGCCCCCGCTTGGGCGCGGCGGCGGTCTTTTATCTTTTCTATATCGCGGGGCTGATCTACTTCGTCTCATGGCCCGCGATGCGCGAGGGCACCATTCCCGCGCTGTTTGTGACCGGCGCCCTGTTCGGCGCGTTGGCCTATGGCACCTATGAGTTCACCAATTTCGCCACCCTGCGCGACTGGAGCCCGTCGATGGTCGCACTCGATCTGGGCTGGGGCGCGCTGCTGACCGGGTTTTCGGCAGCGGCCGGCGTGCTGGTCGCGCGCGCGCTGAGCTAGGCGCTCGCCCACCCGCCCGCGCGTTTGCGCGCGCCCCTCCGACCGTTCGCGCCCGTTATCGCGGGATCAGCTTGGTGATGCCCACCGGGGCCGCGCGCGCAAGTTCGGGGTCGAGCGACATCGGGATATATTCGCCACGCCGCCACAGTTCCCCCAGGTCGTCGTAGTGGCGCGACAGCGGGTGGCCCGATTGCCCCGTCGAGATGATGAAAACCGAACTGTCTGGATCGGCCAGATCGTAGACACCGCGATAGCCGGCGGCATGGACGTTGGCGTAGGGGGTCGCGCCGCGTTCCGACATCGCGCCCCGCCGCAGCGTGTTGTTGCCGCCGCTGGTGGACTGGCGGATGTTCACGAACCACGACAGCACCGGGATCTGCCCCAGGACGGCATGATCCTGCTGCGCCTGATGCGCGTCGCCCCAGCGCCAGCTTTCGATTGTCTCGCCGTAGCTTTCGACGAGTTCCAGCAGCGCGGCGTCCAAGGCCTCCCGCGCGATTTCGGTGCAATCCTCGACCGGCGTGGATTGCGCCACGTCGCACCAAACGGCCGCGCCGTCCACATCGCGGAACACGCGCTCCAGAAACAGCGGATCGGGGCGGGCGAGGGCCTGCGCCAGGCTGCCCAGCTCATCGCGGATCAGCCGCATCTGCAACTGGCGCATCCAGGCGGCATAGATCAGCGGTTCCGGCAGATGTTCGTTCATCTCGCCGTTCCATTTCGCCAACAGCTTGAGCGCGCGCTGACGGCGGCGTTCCACCGTGCCCTCGGGCGCGGCGTCGTCCTCGAACCACAGGTTGCGCCCGATCAGCGGCAGGATGCTGCGCGCCGTGGTGCTGACGGTATCGAGCTGCGCCTCGATGAAGCTTTCGCGGGTATGGACCTCGCGCCCCTGCATCAGCTTGCGCCAGCGCTGGATGCGCTGCGTGTCGCCCCAGTCGAAGCTGACGTTCATCGGAAAGGGGCGGTCGATCATCTTGTTGTTGGTATTGCCCACGATGCCGCCCGGCGGATTGCGGAAACTGGGGTTGGTGGCATAGGGCAGCATCCCGTCCCAGCGGTTTTCCGGCACCCAGCCGGGGCTGGGCAGGCGGCCTTGGCTCTGGTGATCGGGGTTGCGCCGGGGCAGGCGGCCGATGGTCTGCATGGCGATGCCGGTGGTATCGGCCAGCACCAGGTTCTGGCTGGGCGCGATCACATCGGCCCCCGCCGCGATGCCCTGGCCGACCGAACGCGCCTGCATCAGCCGCAGGAACCCGCCGACCGAAGTGTCCTTGTCCGACAGCGCCGTCCAGGACAGCGCGGCGACGCTGCCGGGCGGGGTGATGTCGCCGATGTTGTACTGGCTGCCCGGCAGCACGGGGCCATTGTCGGTCCAGCGCAGGGTCGCGGTGACGGGCGCCTCGCCCTTGATGCGGATGACCGAGCGGCGCGTCTCGAAGCGCTTGAACCCGTCGGGGGTGCGGTATTCCTGCGAATTGTCGGGGTTGAGCTGCTCGATGAACAGATCCTGATCGTCGGCATAGGATGATGTGATCCCCCAGCCCAGGCTGCTGTTGCGGCCCGACAGCACCGCCGGGCCGCCCGGAATGGTGGCGCCGATCACCCCGCCCGAACGCAGCTCCAGCCGGGCGAGATACCAGATCGACGGCGCGGTCAGCGACAGATGC
>NZ_JBRBUA010000112.1:0-4371 GCF_052826345.1 Brevirhabdus sp.
AGCCAGCAGTATCACGGCGCACACCTTTCATCGATTGCGCAGCCTATCCAGGCCGCGACCCCAACGCCAGAACCTCAGTCATAGGCGACACCCGGCAGTCCCTGACCGCCATCGGCGATAAACGCGTCGATCCGCTGCTCCAGCACGGGCAGCGGAACCGATCCCAGCGACAGCACGACATCGTGGAACTTGCGAATGTCGAACCCCGCTCCCAGCGCGTCCTCCGCCTTGGCGCGCACGCGGCGCATGGTCAGCTCGCCCAGCTTGTATGCCAGCGCCTGCCCCGGCCAGCTGATATAGCGGTCCACCTCGGTCCCCACTTCGTGCCGCGACAGCGCGGTGCGCGAGGCAAGGTAATCGATGGCCCGCTCGCGGTCCCAGCCATAGGCGTGGATGCCGGTGTCGATCACTAGCCGCGCCGCGCGCCACATCTCGTAACTCAGCCGCCCGAACCGCTCATAAGGCGTGCGATAGATCCCCATCTCCTCGCCCAGATATTCGGTGTAGAGGCCCCAGCCTTCGCCGAACCCGCTGAAATAGGTCTCGCGCCGGAACGCGGGCATTTCGGGCTGTTCCAGCGCGACGCTTGCCTGGAAACTGTGCCCCGGACTGCATTCGTGCAGCGTCAGAGCGGGAATATTGTAGAGCGGGCGCGAGGGCAGATCATGCGTGTTCATCTGGCACGCATCCAGCCCGCCGCGCCCCGCGGTGTAGAACGGCGCCAGCGCAGGCGCGACCGGCCAGATCGCGAAGCGATGGCGCGGCAGAAAGCCGAAATAATCGCCGATCCGCCCGTCGACCCGCTTCGCCACATAGGCCGACACGCCCATCAGCTCATCGGGCGTGCGCGCGATGAACTGCGGCTCATTGCGCAGCGTCTCGTTGAATTCAGCGATGCTGCCGGAAAAGCCGACCTCTGCCATGATCGCGCGCATCTCGCCCTCGATCCGTGCGACTTCGGACAGGCCGATCTCATGGATCTGCTGCGCGGTCAGGTCCAACGTGGTGTATTTGCGGATCTGCTGCGCATAGAACGCTGCACCATCAGGCATCTCGGTCGCCGCCAGCGAGGTGCGCGTATTCTGCAGATAGTCCTCGCGCATGAACGACAGCAGCTCTGCATAGGCAGGCACGATGCTGTCCGCGACCGCCGCTTCCGCTTCGGAGCGCAGACGCGCCTGCTCGGCGACAGGGATGCTGGCGGGCATCTGGCCAAACACGGTCAGGAACGGATTGCCCTCGGCCCTCGTGTAAGGCTCGATCGAGGCTTCGCGCCCTTCCAGCGAGACGCGCGGCACGCTGAAGCCGCGCTCCAGCCCGCTGCGCGCATTGGCGACATGCTCGGCGAAATAGCGCGGCACGTCGCGCATGCGGGCGATATAGTTCTCGTATTCCTCGATGCTGGCATAGGGCGAACGCGCGTCGAGATAGGTCCAGAAGTTGCTGTCCGAATTGAACGGCATCTCGTGAACGCGATAGTCCGCATCGCCAATCCGCTCCTCCAGCAAAGCGCGGAACACGGCGGAATTGATCTTTTCGCCGTCCGACAGCTCCCCGGTCGGAATCGTATCCAGCCGCGCCAGCATCTCCCGCGCATGCGCCGCGCGCCGCGTCTCGGCCTCGGGCGTCACCGACGGCAGGCGCGGTCCGGGCTCGCTGCGCCCGTCCGCTTTTTCGATCCGCTGCCGGTCGGCGATCATCCACGCATGATCGGCCGCGTACAGCGCCTGCAACCGGGCATCCGCGCTGGCCTCGCCCTGCGTAGCGGCGGGAAGGGCCGGAACGGAAAGGGCAGGCGTGAGGAGAAGGGCGGCGACCAGTGCGGCTTGTTTGTGCATGGGCCGTTTCATGCGCGGGCAGGGCCGCGCACGCAAGCCGGTTGGCGAAACGCAAGGGGCCGCTAATCGGTCAGGCCGCGACCGTCCTCGCCGCAGTTTCCGCCGCCAGCTCGGCCAGCAGAGAGGCGGGCGGCTGGAACACCGCCTTTTTGAACGCGATCCGGCGCGGATCGACCGCCAGCGCCAGCTTCTCGGGCATGCGCGCCCGGTCGCTTACCCGCCGGAAATCGCGCAGCGAGGTCCCCGCCGGGGCCGAATCCATATTGGGCGCGCCCCGGCCAGACTTAACATCACCAATGTCGATGGTACGAAAATCGATGCTGAAGCGCGTGCGCCCGGTTTCGTTGGGCACGGTCGAATGCAATTGCTGACCCGAGAACAGGATCGCCCCGCCTACCGGCGCGACCAGCCGGACCGATGGCGTGTCCAAAGGCGGCGGATCCTGCGTGATGCGCGGCTGGGGGCGGGTGTCCCGCTTCACCTGCTTCGCCGCCGCACCGCGCGCCGTGCGGTTGTATTCGTAATAATCGAACTTGCCCGAGCTGTTCTCGACCGGGCGGTCCCACCACGCCGGGTGAAACGCCATGGTGTTGCCGCTTTCGATCGGGAAGATCGGCAGCCACCAGTTCACCTGCTGCATCGGCGCGGCCCACCATGTGTCGCGGTGCATCGGAAAGGTATAGCCGACGCCCGAACTCAGATAGCCATGGCTGGTCACCCCGCGCAGCCGCGGCACGTCGAGATAGGTCGTGCGCGGGTCCAGCCCCATGTCCTCGACCACCGCGCAGATCAGTTCCCAGCTCTGCGGATGATGGATGAAGCGCGGCTTGATCGGCGCGAACAGCTCGACAAAGCGTTCGACCGGAACGCGGTGCTGCAGCATCTCGGGATCGTCGTCGCCAAACCCGCGAACCAGCAGTTCGCGCGCCCATTCGGTCAGCGCCTGCATGGCAGGGCGCGGCGATATCACATGGATGTCGCCCGCATAGATCTGCGCGCGGCGAACATCGTCGACCACCCGCGCATCGTAATGAATTGCCGTCAAGCTCCGCTCCACGCGAAATTTATCCGCACAGGTTGAATGCGCCCGCAAAAAAGCGCCAGCGTTCTTCGGGTTAGGCCGAATTCTTTGGAGTTATCCGCTGCGGGAAATATCGGCGGATGGCGCGCCGCGCATGGCGGCGGGGCAGGTCCTTCGGGCGCGAATTTATTGTCCTACGCCGCGCCATGACGATAATTCGTCCGCTGGCCGATTTCGGCCCCGCCCGCTCTTTCAGACCGTGAGTTTTCCCGCACCCCCAAGGTGTCACCTTTGGCGTTCAAAGCCGCACGATCGCGTGGCCAGAGGCAGGTGACACGCCCTGTAGGACGTGTCACCTTTGTCACTTTTCGAAATGCGCAGGCGGCAGGCGCTTGTCAGCCCCCCGCCGCGATCCTTGCGGCGGTTTCGCGGATCAGCGCGATCATGTTGGGCACGCCCTGCGTCCGGTTGGACGACAGCTGGTTGCGCAGGTCGAAGGGCGCCAGCGCCTCTTCGATATCGGTTTCCGCCACTTCGGCGGCCGGGCGGTCCTGCACCGCCGCGATGACCAGCGCCACGATGCCCTTGGTGATCGCGGCATTGCTGTCGGCCATGAAATGCAGCGCATCGCCATCGGTGCGCGTCGGATAGACCCAGACCGCGGCGGAACAGCCCTTCACCTGCGTCGCCTCGGTCTTCAGCGCGGCAGGCATGGGTTCCAGCTCGCGGCCAAGTTCGATCAGCAGGCGGTAACGTTCGTCGCCCTCCAGGAACTCGTATTCCTCGGCAATGTCATCGATGGATCGCATGCGGGCGGAGCTAGCCGCGCCGCCCGGCGTCCGCAAGTGTCTTGGCCGCAAGTGCCTTACCGGCAGGTGCCTTAAAGATCGACGCCGCTGGCGATCGCTTCCAGCTTGCGGACGCGTTCCTTCAGGTCGGCCAGCTCGATCCGCGCGGCAGCCGGGGCGTCACCCTGATCGCGAAAGGTCGAGAGACCGCCGCCATCGTGCGCCATCTCCGCCTGCCGCATCTTCAGCGTCAGCCAGCCCTGCCAGCCATACAGCAGCGCGGCGGTGATAATGGTCAGGCCGGTCAGGGCCATCAAAGCCAGTGAACTGATCTCGAAGCTCATCTCAGGCCTCCTCAGCGATCTCGCAGCAGTTCGATTTCTTCGGCAAGGCCCAGCTTCTGGCGCTCGTCGGTGGCGATGCGTTCCAGCACGCGGACCCGTTCCTTCAGCTCGGCGATCTCGGCGCGAAGCTGCTCTTCCTCGCCGCTGCCTTGCCGCGCGACCGGCTGGCCGTCCTTATCGGTGGCGAAACCGGCGCTGGCATTATGGCGTGCCCGCATCATCTGGGTAACCGCGATGATCAGCACGATGACGACGATGGCGGACCAGAAGCTCATTTGAACTGTCCTTCCTTATCCGGAGAACGCGTTTCGGACGATCTCAGTGCCTCGATCTCATGCGTCAGGTGATAGCCGCTGTCGGTCACGATCCGCTCCACATTG
>NZ_JBRBUA010000113.1:0-8239 GCF_052826345.1 Brevirhabdus sp.
ATGACATGAACATCGACGAGGACGCCGACTATGTGAAAAGCATGGAAAAGGCGCTGAAAAAGCTGACCGAAAAGGCCGCGGGCGATCAGTGAGACCGCAGCGACAACATCCGCAGCGACAACAAGCGCTGCGACAACATCCGCTGCGACGGGCGTTTCAGGCTTTCAGAAGTCCGAGCGCCTGTCGCAGATCCAGCGCGCCGTCGTAAAGCGCGCGCCCCGATATCACCCCGTCAAGTGGCGCGCCACTGGCCTTGAGCGCACGAAGATCCTCCAGCGAGGACACCCCGCCCGATGCGATCACCGGAATGTCGACCGCCCGCGCCAGCGCTGCCGTGGCTTCGACGTTGGGGCCCTGCATGGCCCCGTCGCGGTTGATGTCGGTGTAGATGATCGCGCAGACGCCCGCGTCCTCGAAGCTGCGCGCCAGCGCCGTGACCTCCTGATCGGTCTCCTTGGCCCAGCCGCGTGTGGCGACCATGCCGTTGCGCGCATCCAGCCCCACGGCGATCCGGCCCGGATAGCGGGCCGCCGCCCGGCGCACCAGATCGGGGTCTTCCACCGCGACGGTGCCCAGGATGACGCGCGCGATGCCGTGGTCGATCCAGCGCGCGATCGTGTCCATGTCGCGGATGCCGCCGCCCAGCTGGGCGGGCACGTCGATCGCCGCCAGAATCGCCTCGACCGCGGCGCCGTTCACCGGCTGCCCGGCGAAGGCGCCGTTCAGATCGACCAGATGCACCCAGTCGCAGCCCGCATCCTGAAAGCTGCGCGCCTGCGTGGCGGGGCTGTCGCTGAACACGGTCGCGGCCTGCATGTCGCCTTTCAGCAGCCTGACGCATTGCCCGTCCTTCAGGTCGATCGCAGGGTAAAGGATCATCACAGTCGCCTTTCACTTGTTCCGCCGCCCTTTGCCACGAAACCGGGCAGGATGCAAAGCCGCCGACGCCCACGCCCCCTGATGACCCGCAGCCGACCGGCAACCGACCCCACGTCAGCCTTGATCCGGCGCGGAAACACTCCGCAATCTGCGGCAGATGCCTTTGGGAGGAGACAGGCGATGTTCAAACGGATCGCGGCTGCAGCCGCACTCGGCGCGATGATGGCCGGGCCCGCCCTTGCCGGCGGGATCAGCGGCACGTGGCAGACCGAACGAAACGATGAGGGCAATATCGCCCTGGTGCAGATCGGCGATTGCGGCGGCACCTATTGCGGGAAGCTGGTCAAATCCTTCGGGCCCGATGGCAAGGAGTTCAAATCCAGGAATACCGGCAAGAACCTGGTCTGGAACATGGTCGACAAGGGCAACGGCGCCTTCGGCAACGGCAAGATCTGGGATCCGGGTTCGGACAAGATCTATTCGTCCAAGATGCAGTTGAAGGGCGATGCGCTCAAGGTCTCGGGCTGCGTGCTGATCATTTGCAAAAGCCAGGTCTGGACGCGGGTGAAATAACGCCGCGCACCGCCGTACCCCCGCGGGAGGGGGCACACGCACACACGAAGCTGTGACAGCCAGGCCGCGCAGGCCGCGGGGCCGTCGCGGAACCGAAAACCTGCGCCTTCCGTTTTGTCGTGAATGCCTCAAACCGGAAGGATGCAGCCATGCCCATCGTGAGAACCGAAGACGGAACCGAACTTTACGTCAAGGATTGGGGCGAAGGGCCTGCCGTGGTGCTGATCCACGGTTGGCCGCTGAACGCCGACAGCTGGGAACATCAGGCGCTTGGCCTGGCGGAAGGCGGCTGCCGCGTCATCTCCTACGATCGGCGCGGATTCGGACGGTCGGGCCAGCCCTTTTCGGGCTATGACTACGACACCATGGCCGACGATCTGGCCCAGGTGATGGACGCGCTGGGCGTCAAGGACGCCACGATTGCGGGTTTCTCGATGGGCGGCGGCGAGGTCGCGCGTTACATGTCGCGCCACGGCGGACGCCGGGTGCGCAAGGCGGCGCTGATCTCCTCGATCGCGCCCTTCCTGATGAAGTCGGACGACAACCCCGAAGGCGTGCCGCAGGAAGAGCTGAAGAAGATCGAACAGGCGCTGCGCAAGGATCGCGCGGGCTTCCTTCACGGGTTCTTCGATGATTTCTATGGCGAGGGAACGCCGGGCGGCGGCGTCAGCGAGGCCATGCGCCACTGGTCCTGGCTGATGGCGATGCAGGGCAGTCCCAAGGCCACGATCGACTGCGCCAAGGCATTCGGCACCACCGATCTGCGGCCCGACATGTCCGAATTCGGCGTGCCGACGCTGATCGTGCACGGCAGCGCCGACAAGACAGTGCCCATCGACGCGACCGGGCGCGCGGCCGCCAAGGCGATCCGCAACAGCGAGCTGAAGGAATACGACGGCGCGCCGCACGGGCTGATTGCCACCCATGCCGAACGTCTCACCAAGGATCTGCTGGCCTTCGTCAAGGGCTGATCCGCGAGTGTCGCCCGCGCCTTTCGTCCATGCCGAAAGGATGGACGCGGGCTGCGGGAGCCGCGCCTATGGGGTCCAGTTCAGGAAGTTCGCGATCATGCGCAGGCCGGTCGCCTGACTCTTCTCGGGATGGAACTGCATGCCGACCATGGTGTCGCGTCCCACGATGGCGGTGATCGGCGTGCCGTAGTCGACATGGCCCAGCAGTTGCGCGTCATCATCCATGCGCATGTGGTAGGAGTGGACGAAATAGACGTGTTCCCCCGTGCTCACGCCGGTGGTGACCGGGTGGGGACGGTCGATCACCAGATCGTTCCAGCCCATATGCGGCACCTTCAGCGCGGGGTCGTGCGGCGTGATCGGCACCACCTCGCCGGCGATCCAGCCCAGCCCCTCGGTGGGTTCGTATTCCAGGCCGCGCCGCGCCATCAGCTGCATTCCCACGCAGATGCCCAGGAAGGGCACGGCGCGGGTTTCCACCGCTTCGCTCAGCGCCTGATAGAGCCCGCTGCGCGCCAGCAGCGCGTCGCGGCAGGCCGGAAAGGCGCCGTCGCCGGGCAGGACCAGACGATCCGCACGCGCCACGTCTTCGGGCGCCGCGCTGACGATGACCTCGCCCGCGCCGGTTTCGCGCGCCATGCGCTGGAACGCCTTTTCCGCGGAGTGCAGGTTGCCGCTTTCGTAATCGATCAGGACCGTCAGCACCGCGCTACAGCGCCCCCTTGGTCGAGGGCACGGCACCCGCGCCGCGCGGATCGGCCTCGACCGCGGCGCGCAGGGCACGGGCCACGGCCTTGAACGTCGCCTCGGCGATGTGATGGCTGTTGATGCCGTGCAGCTTGTCGACATGCAGGGTGATGCCGCCATGCGTCGTCAGGGCCTGGAAGAATTCGCGCAGCAGCACGCAGTCGAAGCTGCCGATCCGGGTGCTGGGCAAGGCCACATCCCACACCAGATAGGGCCGCCCCGACAGATCCAGCGCCGCGCGCACAAGCGCATCGTCCATCGGCAACAGGCAGGACCCGTAGCGGCAGATGCCCTTCTTGTCGCCCAGCGCCTGGCCCAGCGCCTGACCCAGCGCGATGCCGACATCCTCGACGGTGTGGTGATCGTCGATGTGCAGGTCGCCTTCCGCCCGCACGGTCAGATCGAACATCGCGTGGCGCGCCAGCTGATCCAGCATGTGATCGAAAAAGCCCACGCCGGTCGCGTTTTCGTAACGCCCCGTGCCATCGAGGTTCAATTCCACCGAAATGTCGGTTTCCGCGGTTTTTCGGCTGATGGTGGCGGTCCGCATCAGGGGTTCCTTTCGACTGGACATGCGCGCGTTATAGGGTGGCTTCGCCGGTTTTGCCAAGGGCTCGCGGGGCGGGGGAGGCCGGTTGCCCCGAGGGCCCCGCAAGGCGGGGCTATTTCTGGCCGCGGGCCTTGGCGGGGGGCGGTGCGGGGGGCGGCGTCGGCCGGGGCAGATCGATCTCGGCCTGTGTTCCCGGAGGCGACAGGTCAAAACCCGACCCCGCACCCCCGGTCGCCGCATCCGTCACGGGGCAGCAAATGAATTCGCTGCCGGTGCAATGCGGCAGCCCCAGCGCCGCGATGCGCGCGGCGTCGTAATGCCCGTTCAGCAACAGCAGCCCTTCGCTGAGCAGACGGTCCCGGGTGCCGCCGCCGCCGTCTGCGCGCAGCCGTCGCATGAAGTCCTTCTGCCGCGCCGTGGCCTCAATCACATCGCGGCTGATCGGCCTGCGCTGCACATGGCGAAACAGCGAGATCACGCGCGCGTTTCCGGTGCCGCCCGCAAAGATCCGCTCCACATCCGGGGCGGGGACCGTGCGCCAGAAATTGGGCGGGTAGGGGTGATCGCGCAAGAGCCACAGGATATTGGCGAAACCGGCAGCCGAGAGGCTTTTCTTGGCGTCCTTGTTCTGGCCCGCGGTCAGGTATCCGGCGTGGGCGACGAACAGCCCCAGATAGCAGACCGCGCGCGCCTCGTCGGCGGCAATCAGAATGCAGGGGTGGTCGATGGCCTCGGTCGGGATCATCCAGTTGCCGCCCATGGTGTTCTTGATGTCGACGTCATGGCCCAGGATCACCGTGTCGAGCCTGCCTTTGGGCAGGTTCAGCAGCGCGCGCAGCTCGATCTCCACACGGGTGCCGATATAGGTCTTTTCGGTTTTTTCCAGCTCTTCATACGATCGCCGCCCGGTCTTGGGGGTCATGATCACATCGTCCACGCATTGGCGCAGCATCGCGGCGAATCCGTCGGCCAGCGCGGCGGGGCCGCCCGCGCGGCGCGTGATGTCCACCGCCAGCCGCGCCAGAAGCGCGTGATCGGGATGGCCGGGGGAAACCAGGCTGGGAGGGATGTGTTTTTTCAACCGTGGCCCCCGCCGCCGGGGCGGGTTGTCGCGGTCGGGACCGATCGCCGGGGGCCGCGGCGCGCTGGCAGCGCTGGCATCACGCGGTGACGCTGCGCAACACCCTTTTGCGCAGGGCCCGCGATAATTGCTGGGAAACGGCGCGCGCAACGGGCGGCGGAAACGCATTGCCGACCTGGCGATAGGCGTTGGTCTTGGCGCCGGTGAAATGCCAGTCGTCGGGAAACCCCTGGATGCGCGCGACCATCGGCACGGTCAGCCGGGGCATCCCGTTGTGAAAGGGGTCGGGCGCTTCGGGGGCGATGGTGCGCCCCTCCACGCCCAGGGTGGCCCAGGCGGCGCGGGCGCGGGTGGGGCCCAGATCGGGGCCGCCGTGCTTTTTCGACCCGCCCACGATGGTCGGCGCGATCTCATCGGCGCGCGCCGCCCAGTCCCGCGCCCCGCGCCAGCCGCGCGCGGCCATCAGATCGTGCAGCGTCTCGCCCACGGTGGGCGGATTGTGCGGGTTGGGTTCGGGCCAGTCGAAGAAATCGGCCCGCTCCTTGCGGACGGCCACGATCACCACGCGTGGGCGCAGCTGCGGCACACCGTAATCCGACGCGTTCAGCAGCCGCCAGTCGGTGCGATACCCCAGCTTGGCCAGCTGTCCCTTCAGCCGCTCGCGGTAGTCGTGAAAGACCGCATCGAGAAAGCCGCGCACGTTTTCGATCATCACCGCGCGCGGCCGCGCGGCGTCGACGATATCGATGGCGTCATTGAAAAGATTGCGCTCATCCCGCTCGCCCAGCTGCTTGCCCGCCACGGAAAACGGCGGGCAGGGCAGGCCCCCGGCCAGCAGGTCGATGCCGCGAAAATCGGCGGCGCGCTCCTTGAAGACGCGCATGTCCTCTTCCAGCACGGTCCAGTCGGGGCGGTTGTGGCGCAGGGTGTTGCAGCAGTGATGGTCGATCTCGACCAGTGCGGAATGGCCGAACCCGGCCTGTTCCAGGCCAAGCGCCTGCCCACCGGCGCCAGCGCAAAGTTCCACCGATGTCAGCATCTTGCAGGCCCTCTTTTTCCACATAGAACCCGTCGCGCCGCCCGGGATCAACCGCCTTGTCACCCGGAGCCTTCGTTTCGGCAATGTTCGTTTTTCGTTCTAGCGTGAAAGCCGGGGCCGCGGCAAGACCGGCAAAGGCGCAATCCGGCAGTTTCGCGACAGCGTGCGGCGCGGGCGTGGCGCAGCCTGTGAAAGATGTGCGTCGGCGTGCTGCGCGCGGAGGCCGCAAACCACAAAGGCCGCCCGAAGGCGGCCTTGTTGTCCTGTGGGGTACAGGACCCAATTGGAGCGGGCGAGGCGATTCGAACGCCCGACCCTAACCTTGGCAAGGTTATGCTCTACCCCTGAGCTACGCCCGCTTCCTTGGGTGAGCGCGTCTTACCCCTAATCCCGAAGCGGCTGCAAGGGCATTTTCGACGGATGGGTGAAAAAATTTCGACGTGTCGGTCGGGCGGAATCGGACGTGCCGCGGGCGAAGCCAGACAGGGGCCAGACACGGGCCAGGCACGGGTCGGGACACGCGTGTGTCGGGCGAGTTTGACCTGGTATTTCAAGCTGCTTGCCGGGGGGGGCAAGGATCATGGCCGCCAGACGGCGGCGGCGATATCGCGGGTATAGGTGACGCGCGCGGCTTCGCCCGTGGTCATGTCCCTGATCCACAGATCCGCGTTCGGCCCGTGCTTGACCCGCAGATCGCCGGAGAGATAGGCCAGACATGCCCCATCGGCGCTGATCTCGGGGGCGGTTTCCTGCGCGAGCGGCGTGTCGGTGATGCGGGTCCGGCCCGTCAGCGCGGGCGGCGCGGCGTCGGGGTCAAGCGCCGCCCGCCACAGATCCAGGGTGCCGCCCGGTGTCTCGGCACGCGCGAAGATCACCGCGCCCGCGCCCGGCAGCCATGTCCCGTCGGTTTCCAGCCGGTCGGGCGGGCTGAGCGTGCTGACGCTGCCGTCGGCGATGCGCAGCGCATGCAGCGCGTAGCGCGGCCATGCGGCGCCCAGCGCGTTTTCGGCCGTATAAAGCAGCCATTTGCCGTCCCCGCTCAGCCGGGGCTGCAAGGCGTAGCGGCCGTCGCGGGTCACTTGCCGCGCGTCGGTCACGCTGGTGGCGCCCGGATCGATCCGGGCGTGAAAGATATCGCTGTTGCCATCCCCTTTCTCGAAGAAAAGCAGCCCACCGGCAGGCCAGTGCACGCCGCCCAGTTCGGCCGCGTCCTGTCCGAGATACCGCAGATTGTCGCCTTCGCCATCGTAATCGGCGTCCTGCGGGTCCATCGCATAGAGCGACCGGTTCGGCCCCGCGCCCCGGCTCGACACGAAAAGCAGGCGCTGCCCGTCGGGCGACCAGTCCTGCAAGATGTTGTCATAGGGCGCGCGATCGTTCGCCCCCTGCGTCAGCCGCAGCGCGCGCTCGGCAATGCCATCGCGAAGCGACAGCAGGTACACATCCTGCCAGTTGACGGCGATATTGGTCGGGTCGGGGTAATGATAACGGCTCAGCGCCAGTTCGCGGTCGAAACAGGCGGATGCAGGCGCGGCGGGCAGTGCGCCGTGCGTCGCGCCGGCATCCGCCCCGTCGAGGGGGATGGATGCGTCAGCGTCTGCGCCAGGTGCAGCGTCAGCTCTGGCGTCAGCTCTGGCGTCGGGCCGGGCAGCCGAGCCGTTGCCGGACGGTGGGGCGGGGAGGGCCGCCGGGTCGGCTGCGGGCTTGGCGGCAGGCCGCGTCGTCTCCGAGCCGCCCGCGGCTGCCGCAATCTCCGAACTGCCGGGCCGCGCGGCGGGCAAGGCGTCGGGGTCGGCCGCGCTGGCGGAACCGGGTGCCACGCAGAGCAGCGCCAGCGCGATCGGGCGGTGAAAGAGGGGCATGGCGGGCCTTTCCATCGACAAAGCAATCGCGCCCATCCTAGCCGCCCGCGCCCGGCGATGTCGCCTGCGCAGGCGTGCAGATCCCCGCCCTTGGCGGAAATCCCCGCTTTCGCACGCCCGTGCTGTGCCGCCGTGCCGCTACTCCATTTCGACAAGCAGGTCCTTGGCGTCGATCTGCGCGCCGGGGGTGACGTGAACCGCCTTAATGGTGCCGTCACGCTCCGCATGGATGCCGGTTTCCATCTTCATCGCCTCGATGGTCAGCAGCAGATCGCCGTCGCGCACCTTCTTGCCCGCCTCGGCCGCCACGCTGGCCACGACACCGGGCATCGGCGCGCCGATGTGGCCCGCGTTGGCCAGATCCGCCTTGGGGCGCTGGGTGGCGGTGGATTTCACCATCCGGTTGGGCACGCGGATCACGCGGGGCTGGCCGTTCAGCTCGAAGAAGACCTTCACGTCGCCTTTCTCGTCGGTTTCGCCCAGCGCTTGCAGGCGGATTTCCAGCGTCTTGCCGGGGTCGATCTCGGCGGTGATCTC
>NZ_JBRBUA010000114.1:0-5473 GCF_052826345.1 Brevirhabdus sp.
CGCCAACCGCCCGGCTTCCTCGATCAACTCAGGGGGGGCGTCCGGGATCGTCTTGAGATGGATATAGCCGCGAAAAGTCTCCTCGTGGCGCAGCTTGCGGGCGATCTGCACCATGTCGGACATGGTCGCATCGGGCGAACGGATCACGCCGGAGGAGAGAAACAGCCCTTCGATGTAATTGCGGCGGTAGAACTCGATCGTGAGCTTGACCACTTCGTCCACGCTAAAGCGGGCGCGCTCCACGTTGGAGGACACCCGGTTGATGCAATAGCTGCAATCATAGATGCAGAAATTGGTCATCAGGATCTTGAGCAGACTGATGCACCGCCCGTCCGGGGCGTAGGCGTGGCAGATGCCGCTGCCTTCGTTGGAGCCCAGCCCCTTGCCATCGCGCGAGTCGCGCTTGGTGGAGCCCGAGGAGGCGCAGGAGGCGTCGTATTTCGCCGCATCGCTGAGAATCGCCAGTTTTCGATCGAGTGTCTGTTTGGTCATGCGTTCTATATATGTTCTCAACGGAGCGGCGTCATTAATCTATCTTAATGCCGCGACAATTTGCGCGGGGGGCTGCTGAGGGGGCGGGAAGATTTCGCGCGGTCGGGGTTGCTGCGCGTCTGGCTACGGGCCGCTAATCCGCAGGGCGACGCATTTGAGTGTCGCCCTACAAGCTATTGCCTCGGTTCAACATTTCCCCTCACCGCAGCCATACGCAGCCCTCCGCCTGCTTGCATTACCCTGCGTAATACGGTTGTAATTCCGCGAGGAGGCAATCGGCTTTCCCAAGAACAACACGTGAGGAGCACTGTGATGGCAAACCCCCTTTATGACACTCTGTTTGGCCGTCACGCGGGCAAGACGACCGCCTTTTTGCACCTTGAGGGCGGGGTGACGCTGACCCATGCGGGCTTTCTCAGCCGGGCGGGCCGCTTTGCCAATGTGCTGTCCGAGCTGGGGGTGAAGCCGGGCGACCGGCTGGCGGTGCAGATCGACAAATCCGCCGATGCGCTGGCGCTCTATGCCGCTTGCGTGCAGGCGGGGGTGATCTTTCTGCCGCTGAACCCGGCCTATACGGCGGAGGAGGTGCGCTATTTCGTGACCGACAGCGGGGCGGCGGCTTTTGTCTGCCAGCCTGCGCGGCGCAATGAGATGGCGCCGCTGGCCAAGGATACGGGCTGCCAGCTTGAGACGCTGGGCACCGAAAACGATGGCAGTTTTGCGGACCGCGCAGCCTCGGCCCCCGATCAGTTTGAGACCGTCGCGCGTGAGGCTGATGATCTGGCGGCCTTCCTCTATACCTCCGGCACGACGGGGCGCTCCAAGGGGGCGATGCTGACGCAGGAAAACCTGTTGTCCAATGCACAGGTGCTGGTCGATCACTGGGGCTTCACCGGCGATGACGTGCTGCTGCACGCGCTGCCGATCTTTCACACGCACGGGCTGTTCGTAGCCAGCAACATCATGCTGTTGACGGGCGGCGCGATGATCTTCCTGCCGAAATTCGACCTGGAAGAAGTGATCGCCCAACTGCCCCGCGCCACCGCCATGATGGGGGTGCCGACCTTCTACACCCGCCTGCTGGGCGACGCGCGGTTCAACCGCGATCTGGTGGGGCATATGCGGCTCTTCATCTCGGGCAGCGCACCGCTGCTGGCGGAAACCCATGTAGCGTTCGAGCAGCGCACGGGCCACCGCATCCTCGAGCGCTACGGCATGACGGAGACGAACATGAACACCTCCAACCCCTATGAGGGCGAGCGCCGCGCGGGGACCGTGGGATTTCCCCTGCCGGGGGTGGAGCTGAAGATCTGTGATCCCTCATCCGGACAGGAGCTGCCGCAGGGCGAGATTGGCGTGATCGAGGTGCGCGGGCCGAATGTGTTCAAGGGCTATTGGCAGATGCCCGAAAAGACCCGCGAGGAACTGCGCGACGACGGCTTTTTCATCACCGGCGATCTGGGCCGCGTGGATGAGGATGGCTATGTCGCCATCGTCGGACGCGGCAAGGATCTGATCATCTCGGGCGGGTTCAATGTCTATCCCAAAGAGGTCGAGCTGGTGCTGGACGATCAGCCGGGGGTATTGGAATCGGCCGTCATCGGCGTGCCGCATCCCGATTTCGGAGAGGCCGTCGTCGGCGTGCTGGTGCCCAGGGACAATGGCCCCGACCTTGCCGCGATCGAGGCCGCCATGGCGGGAAAGCTCGCGCGCTACAAGCAGCCGAAGAAACTGATCGTCGCGGACGAGCTGCCGCGCAACACCATGGGTAAGGTTCAGAAAAACGTGCTGCGCGACGTGTACGCCGGGCTTTTCACGGCACCCGGCTGACCTGCGCGCGCATCGGTGACTGCCGGGCATGAGTATTTGTACCAAGAAGAATCCCCGGCTTCTTCTTGGCCAAAATACTCGTGATGCCAAGCATCGTGCAACGCGCGCGGCGGGTCAGGCCGCGATGACGGCGCCGCTTTCGATCAGGGCCTCGATGGCGTCGGCGGGATAGCCCGCCTCGGCGAGGACTTCGCGGCTGTGCTGGCCCAGCAGCGGCGCGGGCCGGGTGACGGCGCCCGGGGTTTGGGAAAACTTCACCGGCAGGCCGATGGATTTGACCGCGCCGGCCTTGGGGTGCTGGGTCTCGACGATCATGTCGCGGGCCAGCGCCTGCGGATCGGCGTGCATCTGCGGGATGTCGAGGACCGGTCCGGCGGGCAGGCCCGCGGCCTCCATCCGATCCAGCCATGTCTGCGTCGTGTCGCTGCGCAGCCGGTCGTTCAGCAGGTCGACCAGGGCGGGCAGGTTTTCCATGCGGTTCTGGTTCGATGAAAACCGCGGGTCGGCGTCCAGTTCGGGCGCGCCGATGACATCGAGGAACCGCAGCCAGTTGCGCTGGTTCGCGGCACCCACGTTGATCCAGCCGTCCGCCGTCTGAAACGCCTGATAGGGCGCATTCAGCGGGTGGGCCGATCCCAGCGGTCCCGGCGCCACGCCGGTGGCAAAGGCGATGGCCGATTGCCAATAGGTCAGGGTGATCCCCGCCTCGAAGAGCGAGGTGTCGACCTTTTGCCCCTGACCCGTCGCCTGCGCGCTGGCATAGGCGGCGCAGCAACCCATCGCGGCGATCAGCCCGGCGGTGATGTCGGAAATCGGCGCCCCCGGCTTGACCGGCGGGCGGCCCGGCCCTTCGCCGGTGATCGACATCAGCCCCGACATGCCCTGCGCGATCAGATCGAAGCCGCCGCGTTCGGCATAGGGGCCGGTGCGCCCGAAGCCCGAAATCTCGCAATAGACCAGCCGGGGATTGAGGGCGCGCAGCGTTTCATAGCCCATGCCCAGCTTTTCCATCGTGCCCATGCGGTAGTTCTCGATCACCACATCGGC
Source organism: Brevirhabdus sp. (assembly GCF_052826345.1). Taxonomy (NCBI): domain Bacteria; kingdom Pseudomonadati; phylum Pseudomonadota; class Alphaproteobacteria; order Rhodobacterales; family Paracoccaceae; genus Brevirhabdus; species Brevirhabdus sp. The sequence continues at coordinate 3,370 of NZ_JBRBUA010000114.1, forward strand.
CTCGGCCAGCAGCTTTTGCAGCGCCGCGACGGCCTGTGCATCCTTGAGGTTCAGCGCGATGCCGCGTTTGTTGCGGTTCATCATCATGTAGGCGGCCGACTCGCCGCCGATCTCGGGCGGGACGAAGCGCCGGGTGTCGTCGCCGTCGGGCTTTTCCACCTTGATCACGTCGGCGCCCATGTCCGCCAGCATCATGCCGCAGACCGGGCCTGCCATGATATGGGCCAGCTCGACCACGCGCATGCCCTTCAGCGGGCCGGTCTTTTCGGTCATCTGCCGCTCCAGTCCGGTGTGCGCTTGCCGAGGAACGCCTCCATCCCTTCGCGGAAATCGGCGCTCATGTAGCACATTTCGATCAGGTCGGCGTCGTCCACGCGGATGGCGTCGCGGTTGCGGCGCATGGCCTCCTTGGTGGCGCGCAGGGTCAGCGGCGCCATGCCGCCCACGTGCTGCGCCAGCGCCGCGGCGCGGGCCATCAGCGCGGGCTCGTCGTCCAGCACCTCGGACACCAGGCCCGTGGCCAGGGCTTCTTCGGCCTCCATCAGGCGGGCGGTGAAGATCATTTCCTTCACACGCCCCGCGCCGATCAGGTCCGACAGCCGCGCCAGGTTGGCGGCGGCAAGCGTGTTGCCCAGGGTGCGCGCGATGGGAAAGCCGAACTTCAGCCGGGCCGAAGCGATGCGCAGATCGCAGGCCGACGCGATCGAGGCGCCGCCGCCGGTGCAGGCGCCGTGGATCGCGGCGATGGTCGGCAGGGGGCAGCGTTCCACCGCCTCCAGCACCGTGGCGATCCTGGCCTCATAGTCCTGCGCGTCCTGCGCCGATTGAAACGCGCGGAACTGGGTCATGTCGGTGCCCGCGGCGAAGGCCTTGCCGCCCGCGCCGTGGAGGACCAGCGCCTTGATCGTGCCGTCGGTCGGCACGCCCGCGCACAGGGTGGCCAGCCCCTGGTACATCGCAAAGGTCATCGCGTTGCGCGCCTGCGGGCGGTTGAAGGTGATCCACATCACCCCTTCGCGGATCTCATGGATCAGTTCATCTTCCATATCGTTTCTCATCTGTAGAAATACTCCACCAGGAACAGCGGCACGGCGGGCACGTAGGTGCACAGCAGCAGCACCGCCAGCAGCACGCCGACGAAAGGCAGGTTGACCTTCGACACCTCCCAGATGTTGGCGCGCGCCACCGCGCAGGAGGTGATCAGCACCGAGGCCACCGGCGGCGTCTGCTGTCCGATCGCGAGATTCAGCGTAACGACAAGGCCGAAGTGCACCGGGTCGATCCCCGCCGCCTGGATCAGCGGGATCACGATGGGCACCACCAGGATGATCGCCGCGGCCGAATGCAGGAAGAAGCCGATGATCAGGAAGAAGAAGTTCAGGATCAGCAAGATCAGCCATTGCTGCGTGGTGATGTCGAGGATGCCCTGCGCGATCTGCTGCGGGATCTGCGCACGCGTCAGAAAGCCGCCCATCAGCACAGAGGCCGCGACCAGCAGCATCACCACCGCCGTCTGCATGCCGCCGTCCAGCATCGCGCGCTTGAGGTGTTTGAGGTCCACCTGGCGATACCAGGCCGAGACGATCAGCGCCGCGATCACGGCGAGGCCCGCGGCCTCTGTCGCGGTGACGAAACCGCCGAAGATGCCGCCCAGGATGATGACCGGCAGGCCGAAGGCGGGCAGCGCGTCGATGAAGGTCTCGCGCACGCGGGGCATGTTGAACGCCTCTTCGGTCGGCAGGTTGTAGCGGCGCGCGAAGATGTAGGCCACGCCCATCAGACCGCCCGCGCCCAGCAGCCCCGGCACCACGCCCGCGACGAAGAGCTGCTCGACCGAGGTGTTGGCCGAGGCCGCGTAGAGGATCATCGGGATCGACGGCGGGATGATGATCGCCAGCGAGGCGGAGGAGGAGGTGACCGCCGCCGAAAGCTCCTTGGAGTAGCCGCGCTTTTTCATCTGCGGGATCAGGATCGACCCCATCGCCGCCACATCGGCCACGGCCGAGCCCGAGATCTCGGCAAAGAACAGCGACACGCCGATGTTGACCATCGCCAGCCCGCCGCGGATGAAGCCGATCAGCGCGCCGACGAAGTTGATCAGCCG